>JAMOUE010000270.1 GCA_027068235.1 Deltaproteobacteria bacterium
TTCTCTACACATCTCTACAAAAATTCGATCTTTAACCTCGTATTTTATTTGGCCATCTTCCGTAGTTGTGACGGAAATTCCTCGCACAAAGTCTTCATAGTTATAGGAAGGGTGGAACTGAACGATCTCCCACGCCCCGTCTGGACTATTTCCGGGTTTGAATCTTTTTTCTTCAAATTCTTTTGAGCTAGGGTCTAGCCCCAATATCCGTGCGGCCAGTTCTTTGGTACGATACGTCTTCCCCGTCCCCGGCGGGCCGTAAAGAATGATTTGCCCGAAATTTTTAAGAAAGCTTGTTGTTTGTTGTATTTCAATATTTTTTTCAATCATATTTAGCCACTCCTGGATAAAGGTATAAGTTGGGCGATTAGGATCTTTCAAAATGCCCAAAGTTCCCCGTGACATCAGTTTTTGGGTAGGCTCTTTTTTTATCTTAGCTAATATCTTATCTAAGGCTTCTTTGTTGTTGCGATATAAATCTAACAACTTAACTTTTCTAAAATGTCTAAACCAAGGATATTTTGTTCCGTTTTTGTCTTCAAAAGTCTCAACTCCTTTTGAAGGATACTCATCTATATTTTTGACAAAATCGTAGTCTCCTACCACTTCTACAAGTGCTACCGGTTCCTGGCCATTATGAATGTAAATTATATGCCCTTTAGACATTAATTTTAAAAAGCCGTTTATGGCTTCGAATTCTCCACAAGTTTCTTTTTCAAGTTTTCTAAGCCTTCTGCATTCTTCCTTCACTTGTTTGATATCTTCTTCTCTCCACTTTGTAAGGGGAAGGTTCAATAAATCTGGATTTGTGTTTAGTATTGGTTTGGCATTTAGATCAAAGCCTACCACTTTGGAATACGTAATAATTTTTTCTACGATAGAAGTTGGTAGTTTTTTGTCCCCACGTTTTAGTTGCTTATGTATTTGCATGTGCCAAATTGTTTTGTTTTTTGTCATCTGTTCTTATTAGCGTATTTGGATGTTTTTATTTTTTGTGTTTACAATGTTTTGATTAATTTGTCTGGTGTGTGCATTTAAAATTTGTCTAGTGTGTGCATTTAATGCCTTTGACACTCAGAACGATTGCTTGATAAGCGATTTTACTGCTATTTTTCCAGCCGAGAAGACACTTCCAGAAATCATCTTCCGTTTCTATAAATATTATCTGCCCCAAATTGCTGGGAATATCTTGCGGCCTTGCTTTTGATGCCAGCAAAGTCCGCGCTACTTTCATTTCGTGCCTTTTAGAGGCAAGCGGTATTGGTATCTGAGTGCCAGGTCCACAAAAAGGCGTTTGAATCTCGTCAGCTCATATTCCTCGTGTTTGAGTCCCATATCCTTGAGTGCCAGTTTGAGTTCCCGTAAGAGGCGGCTCCTTCTTCTGCCAAGGTCCCTCCCAAAATTTTTGAGGGGGTTGCGGTGTTTGATGTTGTCTTCCCAAGAAACACAAAAAGAGCTCTTCTCTCCTTGTATTTCGTAAAATGAGGGTTGAAGCGTTAATTCGTAATCGTAGAGGTTTGGCTCTCCAGAATAGGTTCCGCCGTTCTTCGAGCGTGTGCTTCAACGATGTGAACCAGCATGCCTCGCTTTCGCTTCCGGTGGTGAATTCGTAGGTGAGCTCCAGCTTCCAATCGTGTGGTTCCAGAGCCAGAGTTTCCTCCTCGAACCGGTCGGCGAGGTCAAGTATCCACTTCTCGGTGGTGGCCAGACGCTGGTTTAACTGATCCAGGGCCGTGATTTCGTGGGGGGTCAAAACTCTCTTTGGCATATTTAAGTGATTTAACCGCAACAGCTGACAACATTATGTCAATAGTCTTGGACTTTTCCATGCCATTTGCGAAATTTCCTGACAGAAATTTTCTGACAGAAAGTTGTCAGTAGAGCTCTCCATTATT
The DNA here is from genome assembly GCA_027068235.1 of Deltaproteobacteria bacterium. Taxonomy (GTDB): domain Bacteria; phylum Desulfobacterota; class Dissulfuribacteria; order Dissulfuribacterales; family QOAL01; genus JAADCZ01. The sequence goes on from JAMOUE010000270.1 coordinate 1,896, forward strand.
CTGCTGGTACGGGTTCATTGCCTCTGAATCACTTACGGCTTTTAAAAGCAGGGATTCTAAGCTCTCACCTTTT
>JAMOUE010000271.1 GCA_027068235.1 Deltaproteobacteria bacterium
CAACCAGTAGGAGTTGTGGGGATTTATCAGTGGCAGCCAGGCAGAAGTCTTTTTCTCACATTGGCTATCTTAAAGGACGGATTCTTTGGTAAGGGGATAGGTTCGACTTCCTTAAAGATATTGTTAGCAGCCTTTGCCAAGACAAACCTCTGCAGGAAGGTGCTGATAGAAGTAAAAAATGACAATGTTAAGGCCTTGAGATTTTGGAAAAGACATGGCTTTAGGATCATTAATGAGACAAGGCTAACTTATATTCTTGACCTTATCATCTGATGTATTATGCGTCAGTTTACTGAGAATTTACATGAGTCCATCTTTTTTACCTGCAAACGTCAAAAAGATAGTGGCGGTTTTGGAGCAACGCCAAGACTTCCTGCCACAGTTGAAGACACCTATCATGCCTTGAGGATAGTAGATGCAGTTGAAAGATACTGCGGATTGCCAAGTAATATCTCTATTCACAAAGATAGACATAAAAAGTTCCTTTTAGGCCTTGTTGAATCAAAGAGCAATCTAGAGATGAAAGGGCGCTATCAACTTATATGGTGTCTGAACTGGTGTGGTGTTCAAGATATAACAACTGAGCTAACTCATGCACTTGTAACAGATGAGTTGCCAGGCAAAAGTCCAGAGGTGTTTTTTTACTTTTTAAGGGCGGTCAGAATATTGGGCCTTGATGTTAAGTCTCTCTTTCAAGTTGAGCAGATCGTACCACTCGTCTCTTTTGAAGGAATCATGTTTAGAAGATGGGTGGCCATCTTTATAAATGAAGCCACCGGCTCTAAGGTTTTAGATAATGCTTTTGCTGCTAGGTGGATCTTGGCATGCCAAAATTATGACGGTGGATTTGGTTTTCTTCCCGGTTCTACTTCTTACATAGAAAATACCTATTATGCCCTTAAGGCATTAAGTGTCTTAGGATATCCAGTGAGAGTTCCTATTGATGTTGCCAAGTATTTAATAGGATGTCAGACAGGATCTGGTGGATTTTCCAGAAAGGCAGGTGCAGCGCCTTTTCTTGATTCCACGTGGTATGGTACATCTGCCCTTATATATCTCCAGGCTGCCTTAGAAGAGTTTCCACAAGGCCGTTACTCTTAGGTAACAGCCTTGTGGCGTATCGGCGTGGTTTCCCAAGCTTATTATTTATTAAAAGCTTACCGTATAGTCTTCTACTTCTCCGTAGTCCAGGTTTGTGCATGGAGAAGATGGATAGTTTTTGTATCTCATCATGATTCTAAGTCTGGTTGATCCTGATACATTTGCCGGTACAGAGAAGGAGCCATTTAGAATGGAAGACGAATGTCCATAGAATACGAGTTCTCCTGGATCCGAGAAGTCCCCATCCTTATTGTAATCGATCCAAATTTTCCAGTATTCATCATATGCCTTTGAAGCGAACCCAGGAGTAAGTTGAACAGAGACGTTTGTTCCCGGGGTGATTGTGATGTTTTTCGAAGTGAAGTTTGAATATTTTGTGGCCCCTGAAGAGTTGTAGAAACTTGCAATCTTTACCCCGCTAATCCATTCATATTTTTGGGAATTGGCATAGACTGAGCAATAATTAGCGGCTGATGTAGTAGTTACATGTATGTAGGAAGTTTTGGTTTCAGTGTCTGTGCCTGCTGCGTTAGAAACGGTTAATGACACAGAATAGTCTCCCGGCGTGTTATATTTAACACTTGGATTTTGGGCAGTAGACGAAGAAGGAGTACCTCCCTGAAATGTCCAATTCCAGGTGGTTGGATTGTTTAAAGAGGTATCTGTAAATTGAACTGTTTCACCCACACTCACTGTAGTTTTGCTAGCATTAAAGTTAGCAATTGGTGGTTGGGGAGTTGTAGAGGTTGAGGAGGAAAACGTAACCGTATAGTCTTCAACTTCTCCGTAGTCTAGGTTTGTGCATGGAGAAGATGGATAGTTTTTGTATCTCATCATGATTCTAAGTCTGGTTGATCCTGATACA
>JAMOUE010000272.1 GCA_027068235.1 Deltaproteobacteria bacterium
GAAGGTGTCCTGTTCAATAAAGATTTGAGTTTAAAGGAGGGCCGCAACGGCCCTCCTGTTTAGTGAATGGGAGAAGGAGGGGGAGAATGTTTAGGAGGATTTTTCTCTTCTGTTTATTGGCAGTTTTATTTCTTCCCGCCGCTTCGTGGGCTGAAAGCCCTTACTGGACAAAATGGCTCTCTAGTAAAAAGGGAGAGCGACGTACTTTAAGAGCGATAGCTGGAGGGATAGATGTTGACAATGGTTCGATCTTGTTGGGAGGAAGAATATATGATTCCGATCCTTATTGGTTTTTGGTGCGTACTGATGGAAAGTATGTAAATGGTTTTGCCTTTCGGCCAAAAATTCAAGATATTTGGGATATATCAGTTAATTCTGATGCAAAATTTATAGACAATGCCACGATCTTTGCTTCAGCGTTCCGTTATGGGAGTAATGTAAATTTGATACATACTCCATTTATTCTTATTGAAGACGATACCGGATTTGCGGGTTATTCTTTAAATAATTCCTGTCAGTGTGTTGGTGGATCTCTTGGGTGCTCTTGTTTGAACTTTGATTTTTATAATTTAGGTAATGAGAAGGAATACATAATTCTAGCCGGGAGTAAAAGTTTCTATTTTGTTTATCCAGCCTATTTGCAGCCGGGAACACGTGGTATTTATGTATCTTACTTCGATCTAGAGGATCCCTCCAATAATTGGCACAAGTTTTTTGCTTCTCTCTATGAGAAGAGAGTGTGTGTTAGAAACCAAGATTGTCAAGATATCTTTCCTTTCTATTTCCCCCCTGATGGTGGAAAAAACCATCGGCCGGACTTTATCTCCGCAACAGTGGATGAGAATGGAAACCTAATTATTGCAGGAGAATTTCATATTGCCTATGCAAATAAAATTAATGTGAAAAATAAAGGAGCATTCATCTGGTACATTTCCAGGACTGGAGAGACGAAATGGCTCAAGATTTTTGCCGTGCCAGAAAATAGCAATTATTCTCTTGATTGGACAGAAATATTTAAAAAAATTGTTTATTTGGGGAATGGAAGAGTTGCTATTTTAGGTGGAATAAAAAGAAGTGATGATGGATACCATTATACTTTAATCACTTTTAATTTAAACTCTCTTGAAATAGAAAACCAAAAAATGAGTATTTTAAGTACCTCTTCTCATTATCCAAGTGTTAAAGGAGTTAGTTTGATAGGGGAAAAAATCGTCTCCTTTATCGGCGTAGGAGACAACTTTCTTCTTCATATAGATCCAGAAAATCTGACTACTGCTTGGTATAAATGTGGATGGCTTAATCTCATAGAATTTGTTCCCTTCTTTGAAGATTTTTTGGTGGCGGTAAAATTTGATAGCTTTAATTATTCTCAATTAGTTGCTACTATAGGGCTTGACGGCACCTATTGTAGGGGTGTTTGCGAGCGGCAGGAAGGGGACTTCTTCACGGATGCCGACTTTTCCTTAACAGTCATTGATTATCAGGATCTTCCGCTTCCCGAAAATACAGAAACCACCTCTTACAGAATAAGACTCTTTGAATTCAGCCCCGGTGAATATGAAGAGATCGATCTAGACGTCTGTGAAGATTGCACCTTCTTTTTGAAGACATCATGTGCGGAATATGGTCTCGGTGTAAGTCTTGATCCGCCGACGCTTTCTTCCTGCCGGGTGACGGACAACCTGGGAGAGATCTCCTGCCCGGAAAACTGTGAAGCTTACTATGGGGAAAATACAAGTGTTTCTCTTTTTGCGAGCTGTGAAGAAGGGGGAGACTTTGAGTTCCTCGCATGGTCCGGGGATTGTGAGGGAGACGGTGCGTGCTATCTCACGATGGATGAGGATCACGAGGTTACCGCGCATTTTCGTTGCAAAGAGATAGAGGCCCCGCAAAACCTCACGGCAACGCCTTCTTCGCTTGAGGCAGGAGAGACTTTCGTCCTTTCCTGGGACGAGGTTGAGGGAG
>JAMOUE010000273.1 GCA_027068235.1 Deltaproteobacteria bacterium
ACAGCAAAAGAACAAGAAAAGCAAAGCTAAAAAGTCAACCACCAAGAAGCAAAAGAAAACCAAAAAACAGAACAAAAAGACCAAAAAGCAGAAAAAAGGCACCAAAAAGTAAAGTCTGAAAATTCTAGGCGGAGGAAGAAGAGAAAGGCGCCCAAGTGGCGCCTTTCTCTTTTAGCGGGCGCTACTTAAAGATCTACTTCAAAAAAGGTGTAGATTAGGTCAGAAAAATCTGGGCTTTTGGCAAAGCCCAAAAATACATAGAAATCTCCCTCCACCACCGAAAGATCAACCGGAGAAGATAAAATAGGGAAAGTTACTCTGTCGCTCAAAACGATTTTATCAAGATAAACGATGTCTGTACATTGAGAATAATCTTTCGAGCAGATCATAAAATATAGATTCGCTTTTTGGCCCTGCCTGCTGGAAGGAACAAGCATTTGCGGTTCTAACTTCACCTTGCGTTTCTGCTCTTCGAGAACTGAAATTTTGACCGCGGGGCCGGTCAACGGTTGGTCTATAGTCCCCCAAACAGTGATGGGAACCGGTGGAGCCAAATTGACCACCACATCTATCGTGGATCGAGAAGAATCGGACCGGTAACCGTGAGGACCTTCATCTTCATCATCGGGAATGGATGTGTGACAGGCCAGGCAATTCTTACCCAGCGGGCCTTCTTCTCCTTGAAGGAGGAGAGCTTGCTGATTGTCTCTTGCCAACTTTGACGGCCACCAAGCATGAGGTTCGTAATGACATGTTTCGCAATATACCCCGTGATGCGCCTGGGCATTTCTGTACAATTCTTGCCCCGTATCCATTTCATAGCCGTTATGACAAGAAGAACATTTTGGTTCGTCCAGCCACGGACGCCTGCCTGCTCTAATAGAGTCAGCCATAGCTTGTAGAGTTCCATGACAATTTTCACAGTTTTGCATGCCTTCTATATCCGTGCGTAAACATTGAGTAAGGGGACCAGGATGGCAGTCATAACAACTAGGTGGCTGGTCCAGCTCGGCATGTTTACCGTGAATGGCCAAAGACAAACTGGAAATACCGGGAAGCCCGGGTTTTCCTAAAGCATTATCTGCATGGCATTCCTGACAAAGAACCGGCGTATTATTCGCCAAATTGGTACCTTCTCTCTGATCGTGAAGCTTCAAAATGTTCAACATCGTCTCCGGCCCACCCGAACCACCGTGACATCGGTGACAGTTCATCTCATGAGAGACAGGAACTACCGTCTGCGTGCTTGCAAGAACCTGACCCGAAGAGGCATCTTTAACAACAACCTCCACGAGAGGATAAGGATTGAACTGCCCGTTATCATCAAAAGGGGTTACCGGTAGGCCTTCAGCCACAAAACGTGAGCCCTTGAGTTCCATTTTGCCGGAAAGACCTTTTCCTTTAAGCCCGGTACAGTGAGAAACTTCTATACCGAACAACTGTTTAACGTAATCCCAGAAATTAGTCCCAACGCAATTCTTATTCTCCAAGAAACGGTATTCGACTTCGATACCTTCGGTAACTATCTTTGGTTCTTTTCCTTTCCTAATTACCTGCGCCATCAACGTGTTATAAGGAGGCAAAATAGAAAGCACCGAAAAATCGTGATTCATGCAGTGCATACCCAAATCATTATAGGCGATGACGATATAGTCTCCACTTGCATTAGAACTGTCATCATCGGAGGAGTAATCATGATAGTATTCCTCGTCCTCATCAGCCCAGCTTATGGGTGAGTAAGAGACCATTCCTGCCCAAGCGCCAAAAATAAGGAACAACAGAGACAACAAGGCCAAAAATTTCGAAGGCATACTATACCTCCTTACTATAGTTTAGTTTCAGAATAAATCTTAGAATTATTTTATGTCAAGAAATTTTTGGTGGAAAAAGTCATTCAGGCTGGTTTTCTTGATGAAAGAATCTTTTGATTTCCTCCCAGGTGGCTTCCGGGGCAAAGCCGGGGC
>JAMOUE010000274.1 GCA_027068235.1 Deltaproteobacteria bacterium
GGAAGGCATTTAAGACATGGCAGCCCTTTGGCCAACCTTTCGTCGCTGATAGTTCCACCACAGTTAGGACAAGCCCGAGCCACCAGAAAAAGCATAGTAACCTCCTAGCTTTTTCTAGCATATTTAGACGGGTTGTAACAGAACTCTTTGAGAAAGATTAGGCATGTACCAAATGTCAAACAACAAACTTATTTGACAAGATAATCAATTTATAATAAAAAAATTAACAATTTATTATTTCAGGAGGAGAAAATGAAAAATCTGAGCAGGGTTGTGTCCTTTTTTTGTTTGATGTTTTTTGTTCTGACAGCTCCACAAATTGTTAAGGCTTTTTCAATTACAGAACAGTGGGATTATTTTTATGGTTTTAAAGAAAAAGCGGAATTTATAATTGACAATTCATCACCAAGTTATCCAAATATTGTTGAATTTGTGGTTGGAAATGATAAGGCGAAGTATGCTAGTGTTAATAATGAGCTACCCTGGAAAGGGAAAGTGGTCATTAACAAGAATCCGGGAGACAGTCCAGACTGGACACTAGAATGGTTGAACAGTATAGAAAAATTTAATACGTACGAAAAAGCCTTTTACTTCTTCGCTGAAGAACACCCTGTATGGGTTCCAGATAGAGAAAAAGGCGGACATTATGAGGGTTACAAGGAACCATTGCCTGAAGGAATCACAGATGGTTTTTATGGCTGGACTTTGGTATTGTCATCCCCTTTTGCCATCAGGGACAACAATGGCACGGTAGTCCTTAAAGGCGATACCAGCACAGTTCCCATTCCAACTACGATGCTGCTTTTTGCCTCCGGCTTGGGTGCTCTTGGATTTAGCATCAACCGACGTAAGAACAGATAAACAAACTTCTGACTCAAATTATTCACTTGGTGAGTTTGCCCAAGATACAAGGCAGGCGGACCTATTTTTTACTTAAGGCCCGCCTGTTTTTTTCAGCTACAACAGCCTTAAAAAACCCCGGCCTCAAGACAGGCCCTTCAACAAATTAAAATCCATCCCTCTTGGCAAGAACCGGTTATTTGTAAAACGCCTTGCCAATTCTTTTATACCACCTGTTTCCCGGCACGCACTGGATAGATCAATAATCAAGGCCTTCAGACCGCTTTCATATAGTCTGTTTTTCTGATTTAAGGCATTATAGGGCAGCGGTGAAATCAGCTGGCCGCCAAATCTCTGCCTTTGCCAAAGAGTGACTTCGCCCTTTGGGCTCACCACTTTTGCATTGGGCTTAAGGCTGGACGACTCCATACGTGAAGTAAAAAGGGGCACGAAACTGAAAGCCGTGAAAGAAACAAATTTGTATGGCAGCTTCTGCAATGCCCTTTGCATATTTTCCAAGTCTGTTTCAATGGAGAATTGAGACGCTTTTATGCCTTGTTCAAAGAGCAGCCTCAATGCGCATGAGTTTAGAGGGTTTAGTTGATAGGATGAATATAGCTTTATTGGCTGCTTTCTCCTGTTTCTTCTGCCAAGGGATGAAAATGCATATTGCACCATTTCCAAATGGCCCAAATTGGAAACCTCAAAGGAAAATGCGTTATATTTCATGAGCAGCGCAATCACTTCACACACTTTTTGGGCATCTTCCTCATGCTGAACTGGCTCCAAGTACCAAACGATTTTATGTTTATTATTGCGGTGCAGTTTTTTATATGAGACTGCATTTTGCCAAGTGGCCTTGATCAAGAACTGGTCTATTCCTGCCCTGCTGAACCACCGGATGTCATGCAAATTGCGGAGCTTGAGCCATAACTGGGGTTTTGAAGGGCCTTTCCTGCCTCCCTTTGGTGAAGGTCTCTTATCCAGCTCTGCAACTATATGCTTTACCTTGGCATGGTCCCATTTGATCTTTTTGCTAGCAGCCCCTTTGTTTAAAATTTTGGCGGTCTTGCCGCCTTTTGAGCAATCTGTTTTGAAGACCAGTGCATTTTGAAAGGTTC
>JAMOUE010000275.1 GCA_027068235.1 Deltaproteobacteria bacterium
ACTCGATATGGCCCTAGCAAGCCTTGAAGAGGCACGGCAGCTCTACTCCCTTGCCCTGGAAGGCCCTCGGCAAGAAGATATCAGGGCTGCTGAGGCAAAACTTCAATCTCTTAAACACGCCCTAAACCTTGCAGAAGAAAAACTCAAAGACACCAGGTTATATGCACCAACCGATGGAATAATAAGGGATAGGATATTGCAACCTGGTGATATGGCCTTTCCTGAGCGGCCTGCATTTACTCTTGCACTCACCAATCCTTTGTGGGTAAGGGCATACGTGCCAGAGACAGATCTTGGCAAGATAGCCCTTGGCATGAAGGCAAAGGTCAGTGTTGACAGCTTCCCAAACGAAAACTTTGAAGGATGGGTGGGTTACATCTCCCCTACAGCAGAGTTCACTCCTAGAAACGTTGAGACACCAGATCTAAGGACTCGCCTTGTCTATCAGGTAAGAATCTATGTGTGTAATCCCCAAAACAAGCTGCGCCTAGGAATGCCTGCTACTGTTGAAGTTGACACATCTCAAAAGAGACAAGATGCACCAATAAATCCCTCTGAAATATGCACTAATCACAGTCACAAGCCAAATTGATCAGCCACATGGACAAGGCCACATCTCATGATGACAGCTACTGTATTGTAGCTTCTGGTATCAGAAAGACCTTTCTTTCTGACAATAAAACCATAGTCGCCCTTGATGACTGTGATTTCAAGGTCAAAACAGGAATAGTCACTGGTCTCATTGGCCCTGACGGAGCTGGCAAGACGACATTTATGCGTATTTGTGCAGGCCTGTTAATTCCAGACAAGGGCCATGTAACGGTTCTTGGTTTTGACGCCACTGAAGAATTTCTTGATGTCCAAACAAACATCCGTTACATGCCTCAACGCTTTGGCCTGTATGAGGACCTTACAGTACGGGAAAACCTTGATCTCTATTCAGACCTCCTTGGCGTCTCCCCTGAACTTAGAGAAAAACGCTACGAATTGCTCATGAATATGACGGGCCTTTCTCCTTTTATGAGTAGGCTTGCAGGAAGGCTCTCTGGTGGAATGAAACAAAAACTTGGCCTTGCCTGTACCCTAATAAAACCTCCTCGCCTACTAATATTGGATGAGCCAACAGTTGGGGTTGATCCTGTATCAAGAAGGGAACTTTGGCAGATTGTCTATTCTCAGGTTGAGCAGGAAGGAATGAGCGTGCTTTTGAGTACGGCCTATCTTGATGAAGCTGAAAGATGTCAGGAAGTTATCTTGATGCACGAAGGCCATATCTTGGGCCAGGGAGTGCCAAAAAAATTCAGCAAACAGTTAGAGGGCCACTGTTTTATGCTCAAACCCAAGCCTGGCGAAAAGCGTCTTTTACAACGCACCCTTGCCAATCGAGACCAAGTCATAGACTCTATCATACTTGGTGAGCGCATCCGCCTTGTAACTGTGGACCCCATGAAGCCTGAAGAAGTAAAAAGTACGTTTAAGCTCCATGAAGATATCGAAGTGCAAAACTCAGAACCAAGACTTGAGGATGCCTTCATATGGCTACTCAAAGAAAGGCTCAAAAGTCTTGGAAGAAGTGTGAAGCTTAAGATAATCACCCACCGAAAGGTTGCAGGCAAAGCTGACGAAGAGGTCATTGTAGTAAAGAATCTGAAGAGGCGTTTTGGAAACTTTTATGCAGTTGCAGGAATCAGTTTCAGTGTAAAACGAGGGGAGGTCTTTGGACTTCTTGGAGCCAATGGAGCTGGTAAGACAACCACTTTCAGGATGTTGTGTGGTCTGCTTCCAGCCTCAGAAGGAGAGCTGTTCGTTGCTGGAAAAAACCTTAGAAAGGCAAGGGCTGAGGCACGTGCACGAATAGGTTATATGGCACAGAAATTTTCCCTTTACGTGGATTTGACAGTAATTCAAAACCTAAGATTCTTTTCCAGTGCATATGGTCTTTATGGTAAAAAACAGAA
>JAMOUE010000276.1 GCA_027068235.1 Deltaproteobacteria bacterium
TCTTAATGGCCTCAAGGGCTTCCAAACCATGCCGTGCCACAGCCACCACTTCAATATCTCCTGACCGCGAGAGCACATCCACAAGTTGTTTCCTCATGAAGGCTGCATCATCAACAACCAAGGCCTTAATGGGCTTTGCTGATTCCATCTCAGCCTCCCATGGCTTCTTCCCAAGACTGTTCTAGTACATCCTTCTTCTTCTTTATGTCCTTGGCCAGGTCCTGAACGTCCTCTTTTTGTAAGGGAAGGGACTTTGGAAGCATTACTCCCTTGGGCTGCCATCTCGACCATCCCAATTTCAGCTTATGACAGAGCTGATCTGCCAAATAGACAACTGCACAAAGAGGCTCGTCCTCGCCGGCACTCCTAGGATGATGATGATAACGGACAACGCTCATGGTCTGATCGCTCAACTGCCATTTCTGAGCCAGAAAAGCGCCTATCTCGCAATGATTCAATCCTTGTTGCTCCTCTGCCTCAGTTAAGGAACACTGTTGAGCTTCTTGAATCTCTAAGATCTTGTCCATATCTTCCTTGAACACCTTGCACAACACAAACCGGCCAATATCGTGCAAAAGCCCCATGGTGAAACATTCTTCCGGATCAAAGCCGTTACCTGCAGCCTTGGCAATAAGCATTGAAGATGTGGCAACGCCCATAGAATGAAGCCATAAATCTTTGGTGGAAAAATCTTTAAAATCAGAGCCTTCTCCAAAGGCCTGCACAAGGGAAAGGCCTATAACGAGATTTCGAACTTCATCAAAACCTAGTATGGTAATGGCATGAGAGATACTGTTTACTTGGCCGGCTGTACCATAATAGGGTGAGTTGGCAACCTTTAATATCCTTGCTGCTAAAACTGGATCTTGCATTATAATCTTTTCTAGGCTTTTGCTATTAGCTGATATAGATTCCATCTCTTTCAACACCAATTGCATGGTGCTGGGCATAGGTGGCAGATCTTTCAAACTTTCTAATCGTTGCATCAGGGAGGGAGCCATATTGATCTCCTGGAATATTGTTCGCTCAAATTCTTATTTATTTATCGACATTTGCACATATTTCTTTAACTATTGCCCCCTAGAGGAAAAACGAATTTTTCATTAATATTTCATAAACCCTATCCGATAAGGCCTATAGAACGGGTTTATTCTAAATCTTTGTTTGTTTTTTTGAGGTAACAAATGGCAGATCTCGTATTGACTGGTCCGGCACTAGAAAAAGCCAGGTCACAGATAAATGAAGCCTTGATAGAGGCAGGAGTACATACGGTATTACTGATAGATCAGGCTGGAAATGTGGTGGCAAGCTGCGGGAAAAGTCGCAAAGACCTGGATATTACATCGTTGGCCGCTTTAGCAGCGGCGAATTTTGGAGCTACGTCTCAAATGGCCAAACTCATTGGCGAAGATGATTTCTCGCTTCTCTTTCATAAAGGTAAGCGAGACAGTATCCACTTTGCCAAGGTAGGAAACGATTTGATTTTGGTGACCATATTTGGTGACGAGGTATCACTAGGTCTTGTGAGACTTCGAGTCGCTGAACTGACAAGCAGTATAGAAAAGATCTTTGGGCAGGGGAATGAATAAATGGCGTTAATTGATTTGAGCAAAAGAGAAGTTCACTGTAAGATTGTATATTACGGACCGGGCAGGAGTGGTAAGACTACCAACCTCCTCTATATCTACAACTCTATGAGCAGCAACGCCAGAGGTAAACTCCTTACCATTGAAACAAAAGGAGATAGAACGCTGTTCTTTGATCTGCTACCTCTAAATTTAGGCAAAATAAACGGTTTTGATATCCGTATTCAGCTCTACACAGTGCCCGGACAAACCATCTATGAGGCTACCAGAAAACTGGTGTTGAAAGGCGTTGATGGCCTAGTTTTTGTTGCCGATTCGTTAAGGGTCAGGCGCAACAAAAACATAGAAAGCTTAAAAGACCTCATTAATAAT
>JAMOUE010000277.1 GCA_027068235.1 Deltaproteobacteria bacterium
AAATTTTCTTCATCAAAACCAAGAAGGTTATCGTCTGATAGGATATTTTTAAGCTCTGAAAACTCTTTTGCCCCAAACTGGTTTAAAAGCCAGTGAAACAGAGCAAGTTTTTTATCAAATGATGCCACTTTAAGGCACTTCCTCTCTGATATTTTTTAAATTCTTTTAATGAACTCTAATAGCTTTTTTTTCAGCCTCAAAGCTCTCACTTTGTTCCAATTCCTGCCATATTTGTTTAAAATTTTTGTATTTTTTCATGATAATTCATTTTATTGACAACATCTTTTTGTTTCGCATCCATGCAACACAACAAATTTTGAGTTGCATATTTTGCGACTCATGCAACACAAGCTTAGTTGTCTTTTTTTCATGCAACTCAACCAATACTTTCTGTAATTTCAAGAAGCCGCTGGAATGCCCATATGGCCGGTTTCCTGCCTTTGCCCTCCCTCAAGGTGCGTATGATTCCAGCATTTTTTAATTCATTAATTATTCTAAAGCCACTGTCTTTTGATATACCAGAATGGTTAATAAAATCTGCGCTTTTAAAAAGAGGGCGAGCAAAAAGGGTATCTATTGCCTGAATAGCATATTGAGATCTCGTAATTTTAGGCACTTTCTGTTTCATATCCTCATAAAGAGCCAAAATAGCCCGAGCCTTACCAGTATTTTCCTTGGCCTGTTCAGAGACCGCTTTTAGAAAAAAGCCAATCCAGCCGTTCCAATCACCATTTTCAGAAATGGCGTTCAATGCATGATAATACTGCTGCCTATTGCGCTCTAGATAGGCACTCAGATAGAACATAGGCTGTGACAGGATCTTTTTTTCATAAAGAAAAAGCGGAACTAACATTCGGCCAATACGTCCATTACCATCAATAAATGGATGTATTAGCTCAAATTGAGCCTTGACTATGGCCAGTTGAACCAGTCGTTCCTTCTCATGGTAATGGATATATTTCTCCCAGTTATCCAGGAGTTGTGCCAAAGAATCTGGAGAAGGCGGCACAAATGTGGCCTCTTCAATCTGACATCCCTTAGGCCCTATCCAGTTTTGAATATGCCTAAATTTGCCCCTAGCCTTGTTTGCCCCTCTGACACTATCCAATAGAATACTATGAAGCTCCTTTATGAGATTGAGACAAAGCGGCCTCTTTTCTAACTCCTCTACTGCAAAATGTATAGCTCTACGGTAATTTATAATCTCTTGAATATCCGCATACTTTGCTGGTTCAATCTCCTGTTTAGGGTCAGCCTCAAACTCCAAGACCTCTTCAAGGGTCGCTTGGGTGCCCTCTATCCGAGAAGACAAGACCGCTTCCTGTGTAGTAAGGGGTGATAACAAAAGGGCAGGATTCACCATTGTTTCGAGTATCCCATCATAGCGGGCAAGGGCCGCGTTTGCCTCGGCAATGAGGGACACGTGCTGGGACCAGTCTATATCATCCAAGGGCAGTTTCTGTGGTGAATAAGGTCTTGTCATACCCCTTTTACTCCTCAAACATCAATCGTTTAAATTCCTGCTCGATTAGCTGTACCTTGTTGAAAGGATCTTCAAGGGTATGGTCGCCATTTACATAAATCCTGTCAAATTCCGTATCCCTTGGATTGAAGCCCGATTTTTCGAGAAATCTTTCAAGTGTTTCATTGTCATGTTCTTTAAGATTACGCCAAACAATAAGGATTGATTCTTCATCCAAATTCTTGCCTTGCACCACAAAAAAGCCCTGCTGCCTGTATATATGGCCAACTTTCAGCCCAAGAAGCCAGTTGAAGGTCTCAATAAGGTCTATAGTTACAGGCCTTGATTCAGCCACGCTCTTTGTGGCTATGTCCATCTTGTAATCAAAAGGATTTTCAAATGCCTTGAGATCAAGAAGAGAAGCGCTGTCCTTAGTTTCAACATCAAGCCAGTAGCCAAGCATGTAATCTTCGCGGAAAAGTGGATT
>JAMOUE010000278.1 GCA_027068235.1 Deltaproteobacteria bacterium
ACAGCGTCTTACAGTAACCAAACCAAAGGCTGGAATTGTGCGTGCAGACATTGAGGTCTCCTTCTCCTTTCCAGGACACGATAAGAAGCGTGCTTTAAGTATGATGGTCAAGGCATCTCACATGCTCGAGGACGCACTTAGAAAGATAGATGGAATAGAAAACATTGCAGATAACTACGACCCTGGAAAGATAGAACTTGAGCTTCACCTTAATAAAAGGGGAAAGGAACTTGGCTTTTCTGAGGCTGCACTCGCCTCAGCACTTATCCCATATTACCTGAATCTCAAGACTGCACGCATTATGAAGGATGTAAACAGAGACGTTGTAGTAAGAACCTATCTGGAAGACAGGAGAGAGCTTGAACGTTTTTTCAAGCTGAGACTTCCTGTACCAGGGACGTCTAAACTAGTCTACATAACCGATATATGCACAATCGTGCCCAAGCAGGGACTTTCAAGGATCTGGAAGGAAAACGGAGTGCGCCAAATTACAGTTACCGCCTCCATTGACAAGAAGGTTACCACTAGCCGCCAAGTTATGGATTTACTCGCTCCAACATTCAAAAAAATTGCGGATTTGGGGGTGATAGCGGAGATAAAGGGAGAGAAAAAGGTTGCTGAACGCACCCTTAGGGATTTGATGATGGCAGGCTGTATCGCAATCCTTGGAATCCTTATAGTTCTTCTCTTGCAATTCAACTCCTTTGGAGACGCTTTTATTGTGCTTATTTCTGTACCCTTTGCCTTTGTAGGGGTGATATTGGGCCACTTCATTATGGGGCTTCACATCTCCATAACTTCTCTACTTGGTTTTGTTGGACTTTGTGGCGTAGCGGTAAACGACGCAATTATCATGGTGGACTTTCTGAAAAGGCATCTCAAGGAAAATCCAAGCCGTGAACACTTCTTGAGAGCAGCAGCCATAAGGCTCAGGCCAATAATCCTTACTTCAGTTACCACCATCTTGAGCCTTACACCTCTTATCTTTTTTGCAACAGGACAGGCGATGATTCTATCCCCAATGGCGGTCTCATTTGGTTATGGACTACTTGCAGCAACCTTTGCAAATCTACTACTAGTGCCTACCCTCTACTGCCTGATACACAGGGTAAAATTTTCCCAGACACCATAACAAACGAACGGACAAGAAAAGGGCTGATTTGTACCTTTTCAGGTTATGCTGATGAACTTGTGGCGGCATGAATAAAAAAGCAGGGCAATGACGCCGCCGCCATAACGTCATTGCCAGCGAAGCAGAGTTGGGAGGAGAGAAGAGTTGACTCTATTTAAAAGCTATCCAAAAGACTGACTATTACCAATTGACCTTATTCCTAATCATCATCTGATTTATTACGAACACCAATCAATCCAATGAGTCCTAAACTTAACAAAATCATAGATGAAGGCTCAGGCACTGAACTAGAAGGAGTCGTAAATTGAATATCATCAAAACCAAATAAATTACCAGTATCATGAAGAACAACTTTAGCAACATTATCATAGCCTGACAAATCAAGACTCATGGTATGCCAAGCTCCTTTTGTTATATATTGAGAATAATCAACTAAAATATTATCCCTATCATCGTAGGCTTCAAGATATAATGTTATATCATAAGCTGTTACTAGTAACGAAAATGAATCAATATAATCTCTAAAATAAAATATCGCAGGAGGACGATACGAAACCGCTGCATGATCATCAGGATACTTTTTAGGAGCATACTCAGAAGGCCACGAATCAACTTCAGAAGTATTCTCAAAAATTATCCCTAGATCACTATATTGATCAGTTACTTCTACATTTCGCTCTAGATCATCAAAGGTAATTACTACAGCACTACACATACTAACCATACTAAACATAAGACATACAGTAAAAAGGAAAATTCTACTCATTTCCTTACACCTCTTTTTATTAAAGTAATAGAAAAGCTTATAAGCATAGAGTAGAACTGCAACAGTGATGCCACAATTTAAAAACAATGGAAATATACCTTATCTGCGTGAAGAAGATGTGTTAATAACTTCAAAAGAGCTGGAATGATCTAGCAGTAGCTATAGACTATCACAAGCTTAATAACTTACTGACATATAAGAAAAAATCACAGCGAGCCATTATCGACTTTGGCTTACAATAAGAGGGAATATAATAATAGAAATTGCCTGAAGAAATTTAGTGATGATACAAAAAGAGGGGAATTGAGTATTATACTACACAGATAGTATTTATCAAAGGAAAGATATTTGACACTTCTCTCAATAAGTGTTTATTTTTTGACGAATATGCCTTGAAAATGAATTTTACATACTGATTTTATTAGACGAATCCAGGACATTTTTACTCCTTACAATATTATTTTGATAAATAAAACACAGCATGTTTATCATTGAGATTAAATACTTAACACCTGCAACATGCACTCATAATGTCTATAACCAAAATCGCAAACCGTAACTAACTAATTGATAATACTTGAATTTCTATGATATTTACTAACCTATCTCAGTAAAAGGCAACTAAAACTGTTTTTGAGAGATGGGCATAAATTGCAGGGTTAAATGTGCCTACCAATCACTTTTAAATCCATCTCTTTTTTCATTAGGCATTATAACTGCATAAAATAGTTATGATTTTGAGCTAGTTATTTTTATTGGGCTAGATTTTGGTTTTGGGAAGCTTGTACTATTTTCAACAAAAGTTATGGAGTTTATTTATTTGCAAGTTAACCATATTGACAAAAAACTTGACTTTCTGGAAAGCAGGCTTATTTTAAGCTAAAACTAATTAAGATAAATAGGATTAATATGGTAGAAAATATTGTAGTTGCTGGGGTGGTAATAACCGCCTTCTATTTTATCATAAGAATGATACTAAAAAAACTGGCAGGAGAAAATCAAATCAATCCATGCCAAGGCTGTAGTGGTTGTAGCATGGAATCAAGGAATCCGGGGGAAACCTGTAGTAATACCGTGCATACAACTTCAATAAATAATCAAAATACGCAAAAGGAATAAGTAAAGAAAATGAAAAATCAGAGACCAAAAGTTTGCATAAAAACAGGCCGCCCTGTGGTCCATGAGGTTATCTGTAAGATGTGTCATCGTAGGTGTCCTCTTGCTGGCAGACAGGGAAGAAGGCGCAGATCTGTAGCCAAAAGGGTTTGATGTTTGTTGGCTGTTAGTCAGTGGGGTAAAAACCTAATACCACTCATCAATCCCCCGACTCCTTCACCCATTCTAGAATAAAGGTGGGCCTTTTTCTTACGGCCTGAAATATTCGGCCTATATACTCCCCCAAAAGGCCCAAGGCGAAAAACTGACACCCTACTAGAAAAAAAAGGGCTGCAAAAAGGGTAAACACTCCTTCTGCTGCCCAGCTTGCCCCATAATACAAACGCAAAGCGATAATAACGGCAGCCACAACAAGACCAAATATGGCCATGAAAGTACCTACAAAGAACAAGGTCCTTAATGGCCACATGGAAAATCCAGTCATTAGATCAAGTTGAAGGCTAAAAAGCTTTAAAAGGGAATATTTTGACCTGCCTGCTGCGCGTTCCTCATGGCGTACATAAATCTCAACTGGATTTCTCGCAAAGAATGTTGCAAGGGCTGGAATAAATGTGCGGTATTCAGGATTCTCCAAGATACCTTTTACAACTTCTCTGCTATATCCCCTCAACATACAACCAAAGTCATGAAGAGATATACCTGAAATCCTTGCTACAAGCCAGTTTGTAACCTTTGAGGAAAACCTTCTAAAGCGCGTATCCTGCCTTCCAACCCGTATTGTGCCTATTAGATCGTGGCCCTTTTTGAACTCCTTTATAAGTTTTGGAATCTCCTCTGGAGGATTTTGTAGATCTGCATCCAGGGTAATTATCCAATCTCCCTTAGCCTTTGAAAATCCAGCCATAATTGCAGCATGTTGACCAAAGTTCCTTGCAAGATTCACCACCACAAGCCCTGGTCTCTTCTCCAGCTCCTTTTCCAAAATATCAAGGGTCTTATCTGTAGAGCCATCATTTATGCACACCACCTCAAAAGGCATGGAAAGCCCTTGCAGCACAACAAACAACCTATCAAACAAACAAGGAATATTCTCTTCCTCATTATACATTGGGATTATAATTGAAAGGAGCTTTGTCTGTTCTACCATTTCTTTTTCACTAGGAGAAATTCAAAGGCCTCTTTTAAACGCAAAAAAACCTCATGATCACCACCCTTGTCAGGGTGCAGCCTTTGGGCGCGTTTTCTAAAATAACTTACGAATTGCTTTTCACTCATATTGTCAAATTTATTCTTGGAAAGGCCCATAACCTCAAGATGTTCATCCTCAGTAGCCGATGAACTGTACTTTATTGCCTGACCTTCATAGCCATAACTCCAACCTGGAGCAGGCCTATTAAAGGCGACATCGAAATAACGAATTGCATACCGCCTCAAATATGGATGCAGACCTTGGAAGGAATAGGGACGCGCCCCTTTATCCAAGTACGAAGTATCAGCATTTAATGTGCAAAGCTCATCGAGAAAATACCCATCCATCAAATCCTGATCCTGGGCATCTGGTACAAACCGTGAAAGTCTTGTTGAAAATCGTCCTGGAAGAGCAAAGATGGCATATATGTAGGCCTTCAGCTCCCAAGGCCGTAAGTCCATCTCCATAAAACGAAAGTTCTGTTCAAGCTCATCCCTTGACTTGTGAAGCAATTTATTAAGAAATATTAATGGTTCATCCATTAAAGGCTCTATATTGATCTGCAGAAACTTTAAAAAAAGCATTCTGCGTTTATCAAAGGGATGAATGGCCTCTTGCATCCGCCTGAGTTCTTGCTTGGAATAACGCCTTTTCCTACGAGAAGCCCCTCTACCACGAATACCCCCAAAATCGTCTATCCTCTGTTTGATATATGGATCTATGAAGGGCCAAAATATCTCTTCCAGATCCTCATAATCATACTCAACACCTTTGTCATCAAGGGCCTCTTCAACAAGTGGAGAAATGAGAAAGATGCGCTCATCAATATATTCTACGAACTCTTCGGGGTCCCTTCCTAAATCCATTATATCTTGGCTTATCCACACGCCTTCTCTACTTTTCATGGAGTGGCGCAGAAAAAAACGAACCCCTTCCCGATCCCTTTCCATTGCGAGATACATAGGCTATTGTTCTTTGAGAAGAAACATATTTCCAAATATCAAGTGGAAACTGTTTACATCTTGGTCTTGAATTTGATACATATCTAACGGAAAATATTCTTTGCTTTTGAAAAAGTAAAGATGCTAAAAGGAGAATAAGGGATGAAGGTTATTGCATTTAATGGGAGCGCTCGAAAAAATGGCAACACTCACACGCTCTTGTCCACTGTCCTTGATAGAATTGAAGCCTTTTCAATAGAGACAGAATTGGTGTGGCTTGGAAACGAGCCAATAGGAGGATGCATAGCCTGCTACAAATGCCTAAAAAATAAAGATTCCAGATGCGCCCAGGACGATATTATAAATAGCTATCTGGAAATGATGCTAGAGGCAGATGGAATAATACTTGGCTCACCAACATATTTTGCAGACCTATCGACCAATATGAAGGCCCTCATAGAAAGATGCGGCATGGTAAGTAGAGTCAATGGAGATCTACTCAAAAGAAAGGTTGGCGCAGCAGTAGTGGCAGTACGGAGAGCCGGGGCTTACCATGTGTTCAGTTCTCTTAATAGTTTTTTTCTTATAGGTCAGATGATAGTAGTTGGTTCATCATATTGGAACCTTGGACGTGGCAAAGACCCTGGTGAAGTAAAAGAGGATCAGGAAGGCATGAAGACAATGAAAGACCTTGGAGATAATATGGCCTGGCTCCTTAAGAGGATCAAAAATGAAGGCTGAAAGATCAGTTGTTATTCTCAATAGGCTTGGCCTTCATGCAAGGCCTGCTTCACGCTTTGCCCAGACAGCCAGCAACTTTCAGGCTGATATATGGGTGGAAAAGGACGGTATCACTGTGGATGGGAAAAGCATCCTTGAAGTCTTGACGGTCTCTTGTCCATCTGGAAGCGAGATCACTATTAAGGCCGAAGGGCCAGATGCCGAAAAGGCCGTTGATGTGTTATCTGCGCTCGTGGCAAACAGATTTGGAGAAATAGACTAAACATTTAACCAAATCTTTAAACACCAAACTCATTCAAGACCAAAACACTCCTACAGACAAATAATGTATTCAGAAATAATACAAAAAGACAGCAACTATTTGCACGACCATTTTCTTTCAACACTTAACATACTGATAAAAACATGTTAAATCATGTATCTATAAGTACAGGATTAATTTACTGCTTTAGAGAATGAGGGGGAGATAGATGTTCCGGCATCAAAGGAACTTTCTGTGTTTTATCTGCATAATTGTACTGCAAATTCTATGTATTCCATCTTACATGTCTGCCTCTTTGGATAAAGGCCGAACACTCTTTTACAATAGCGCACAACAACACTTTACTGCGAAAAAATTCGACAGGTACGCCAGGAGACTTTATAGGCGACTGGGACTTCAGGGATTAACAAATCTAAATACATTTAAAACGGGCCTTATCGGTTATCTCAACCTTAAACGTCAGGGCTTGATCAAGAGAGACGGAGTCCTTGTGCTCATTGATTACAGCCGGCCATCAGACACTGAAAGATTTTTCGTTCTCGATATCAAAAGGAAAAAAATCCTATACAAAAGCTTGGTGGCACATGGAAAAAACTCTGGAGACAGATTTGCATGGGGATTTTCTAATCAGCCAGGTTCACACAAAAGTTGTCTTGGTTTTTTTGTCACTGGCAAGACCTATGAGGGTAAACATGGTTATTCCCTACAAATCGAGGGAGTTGAGCCAGGAATTAATGATAATGCAATAAAAAGACGAATAGTAATTCATGGTGCTGATTATGTATCTAGACAATTCATAGAGAGATATGGAAGGACAGGAAGGAGCTTTGGCTGTCCTGCACTACCAAAGGAATTGGCTCCTTCTATCATTGATACTATTAAGGAAGGCAGTTGTCTCTTTATATTTGGCCAAGATAGGTATTACTTTGAAAATTCCCGCATAATAAATGCAAAAGGAGCCTTAAATTATTTTGAAAAGGCTGGCATATAATAACAAGGCCTTATATCTAGCATATCTAGTCGGTGCTTCTTTATTAATATTTCTGTTTTTATTTCCCTGTTACACAGAATCATCCACTATCACATCCCCAACCGACTCTGACACCATCTCCTCCTTTATACGCAAAAGGTGTCAATATCTACAACAATTCAAAAAGGTTCCTGTTTGTTCAACGTGCGTTTCATCAGAAGTCACTATCCCCAGATTTTATATGGGGCGTGACTATGCACCTGTTTGGACTGATGAAAAACTTATATATCAAATGGTGCAGGCCATAAAAGAATCATACGACCATGGCCTAAACCCTGAAGATTATCACTTTAGCACCATTAAGCTACTTATAGACAAAGTTAAACAAGACACTGCAACAGCACCTGATAGAGCAGATCTGGACATACTCTTAACAGACGCTTTACTAAGGCTTAGCTTTCATCTCTTCTATGGCAAAGTATCTCCTGAGAGTCTCGACCCTGACTGGAACTTTAA
>JAMOUE010000279.1 GCA_027068235.1 Deltaproteobacteria bacterium
GAGAAGGCTGGTTATAAACATTTCATGCTAAAGGAGATATATGAGCAGCCTCAGGCGGTTCTAAATACTTTTAGAGGGCGAATGAAACCAGAAGTTGGGCAAGTAGAGCTCTCTGAAATTGAATTAGATAATCAGGTGTTGAATCGTCTTAATAAGGTGGTGTTATTAGCCTGCGGTACCTCTTGGCATGCTGGACTTGTTGCGAAATATTGGATTGAAAAATGGGCTAGAATACCAGTTGAAGTTGAGCTTGCTTCTGAATTCCGATATAGAGATCTGCTCTTAGACGAAAATAGTCTAACGATTCCAATCTCGCAGTCTGGTGAGACTGCAGATACATTGGCTGGTTTAAGAATTGCGAAAGAGTTAGGCTCATCAATAATTTCCATATGTAATGTGGTTGGCAGTACTATTACTAGGGAATCACATGGGACAGTTTATACTCATGCAGGGCCTGAAATCGGCGTTGCATCTACAAAGGCCTTCACAAGTCAGCTTACTGCACTTTATCTGCTTGCTCTATATTTGGCTCAGCAACGCCAGACCCTTTCAGATGCAGAAAGGGCAAAGAAATTAGAAGCTCTTACTCATATCCCACAAATTATTCAGGATAATTTGGAGAAATGGCATGATACAGCCTCTAAATTGGCAGGAGAGTTTTATACTTACAGTGATTTTTTATATCTTGGAAGACACCTCCAGTTCCCGATCGCCTTGGAAGGCGCTCTCAAGTTAAAGGAGATTTCCTATATACATGCTGAAGGTTATGCTGCAGGTGAAATGAAACATGGTCCTATCGCTCTGATTGATAGAAATATGCCTGTGGTGTCCTTAGTTCCTAAAGATCATGTTTATGAAAAAATGGTTAGTAATGTAGAAGAGGTCAAATCTCGCAGAGGGATAGTAATTTCAGTAGGCGTAGAAGGGGATGAGAGCCTTGCAAGGTTGAGTGATGTAATGATTGCTGTGCCTGAAGTAGAAGCCGAAGTTAATCCTTTTATTTTTACCATTCCACTCCAACTGATTGCATATGAGATTGCGCTGGCACGAGGATGTGACGTGGATCAGCCTAGAAATTTGGCTAAGAGTGTAACTGTAGAATAATTGATTGATTTTATAAATAAATTTATTGAAGGAAGATAAAAAACTATGAAAAATGATTTTAAAAAGATATTGGTAACTGGAGCTGCCGGTTTCATCGGTTTTCATCTGTCAAAAAGATTACTAGATGAGGGATGTCAAGTAGTAGGGCTTGACATAGTAAATGATTACTATGATCCAGCTATAAAAGAGGCTAGGCTTGATCTCCTTCGTCCCAATCAGAATTTCAAATTTGTAAAGATTAATCTTGCAGATAAAGAAGCCATGGAAAGGCTTTTCAAAGAGGAAGCTTTTGATGTGGTTGTTAATCTGGCTGCTCAGGCTGGAGTCAGGTATTCACTTGTAAATCCTCAGTCCTATGTAGATTCTAACCTCGTAGGTTTTGTAAATATATTAGAGGGCTGTAGACACAATGATGTAAAACACCTGGTATTTGCATCTTCTAGTTCGGTATATGGTTCAAATACCAAGATGCCCTTTAGTGTGCATGATAATGTTGACCATCCAGTATCTCTTTACGCTGCAAGTAAGAAGTCTAATGAACTTATGGCACACGCCTATGCACATCTGTTTGGCATCCCGTGTACAGGGCTTCGTTTTTTTACCGTTTATGGTCCGTGGGGCAGGCCAGACATGGCTCTTTTTCTGTTTACCAAGGCAATTTTGGAAGATAGACCTATTGATGTATTTAACTACGGGAAGATGCAACGTGACTTCACATATATTGATGACATTGTAGAAGGTGTTGTGCGGGTTATGGAAAGACCAGCCATTCCAAATCCTGATTGGAGTGGTGATAAGCCAGATCCAGGAACAAGTTATGCTCCTTA
>JAMOUE010000280.1 GCA_027068235.1 Deltaproteobacteria bacterium
AATGGCACATCTCCTGTCAGGAGCCTGGTTAAAACACTGGCTGATGCCAAGGTGCATAAGAGTCCAAATTCAGGCTTTCCAGAGGCAGCCTTTGCACAGGTGCTTGGGGTAAGCCTAGGCGGGCCTACTGTATATGGAGCAGCCCTCTACAACTTGCCTTACATAAATGAAAAAGGCAGGCCTCCAGTTGCAAGGGATGTAAGGAATGCAATAAGGCTCCTTTATATCAGTTCAGGGATCTTTTACCTTTTGCCATTGTTAATAGCGGTACTCATATGAAAAGAGGAGGATTTTTCATCTGGGCCTTTGGTATCTTTGTCGTCTGTTTCTTTTCTGCGTCATTTTACCTTGCCAGTCACCGCTCTCTTTGCGAAACCCTTGAGGCAGAATCAGCACTTGTAGCCAAGGCCTTTTTCACTGGCAAGGCAACCCTTATAAACCAACTTAATGGCAAGGAAGACCTGGACAAACCCCCTGGGTTTTACTGGCTCATAGCAGCCCTTTACAACGTGAGTCCAAGCTGGGAGGTTGCAGCCCGTCTTCCATCCATACTGGCAATAGCGCTCTTTCTTTTTCTCTTTTGGAAGGTGGCAAAGATATCAGGATTTGATAAACGCCTTTACATCCTTTGGGCCTTTTCTTTTCTATTTTGTCCAAAGATATTTTGGATGTCACAGATTGCCCGGATGGACCTGTTTTTTTCCGCCCTATGTTTTCTTTCCATCTATTTCTTCATTATGGCTATAGGCCCGGGCCAAGCAATAGAAGAGGCCAAGACTCACCCCCTGAAACAACAATATTTACTCTACTTTTACATATCAACAGCCCTTGCCGTAATGTTTAAAGGCCCACTTGGTGCAGTGCTGATATTTGGCACAGTATTTTTCTTTCTTTTATTTGAAAAAAGACCACGCCTTTTTAAAGACATCTTTTTTTCTCCTTATCTGCTAGTTTTTCTGGCACTATCCATTCCATGGTATGTTTATGTAACCATAAAGACCGATTTTCGCTTTTTTCACCGTTTCATCCTTGAAGAAAATCTCTCTCGCTTTACAAATCTGCTACCAGGCGTCTCAATCAAGGAGTTCAATCACTCGCCTTCAACAAGGTATGTTGTTTACCTGTTAACAGGCTTTTTCCCTTGGTCCCTTCTTGTTCCAATCTGGCTTTATAAGGTCTTTAAGACGTGGAAGCTGCAAGATAGTACATCCAAGGTCTTTTTCATCTATTTCTGTTTTCTCTTTCTATTCTTTTCATTGGCCATGTCAAAAAGAAGCGATTACATCCTGCCGCTTTATCCAGCAGCAGCCTTTTTCAGCGCAAGACTCCTTTTCGAAGACAAAAAAGTAAAGTTTCTCAAGAATTTTTGGAGCGGCACGAGTCTATTTCTGTGCGTCATATTCTTCATCTTGTTCCTATCAGGAGCCTATTTCAGCCTTTATGGTGATAATTTCATACAGGCTTCCTTTATAAAACAGGAACAAAGAGAGCTTGCCTCTTTTCTGATAAAGATCATAAGCAATGAATATCTATTGTTTTTTATGCCTTTTCTTGGCTTTGCCGCTTTCTTGGCCAAATTCAGAAAGAGGGAAGGGGAGCAGTCTGTATCCTTTTTTTTCATCTGTGGGGCAATCTCTATTTTGGTAGTTGGTATTGTTACGCTTCCAGCTCTATATAAAGGTAAGGATGCACGCCCGTTTTGCCTTCAAGTAAAACGAATTGTCGGCTCAAGCCCTTTATACTATGCAGGATTCTGGGATGAGGAGTGCACATTTTATCTTGACCGAATAATAGAAAAACTTCCTCTCCAAAAGGCTGCCAAACTCTTACAGACCTCCAGCAGATCAGATGAAAAAGGGCTGTTTTTTATAATCGATAAAAAACGTTACTCACGCTTAAAAAAGATGGGAATATCATTTAAAGTTGAATATAAAGACAAAAAACTAGTGCTTAGGCCACTATTTTTGGTGAAATAAGAAACAACATGAAAGCCCTTAACGGCCCTATAACCACTAGACTATTGCCTTAGAGCCCTTTTAGACATATAAAATCTGGTGAGAATCAAGACATAAGGAGGTTTAAATGGATCGCAGAAGTCTTTTAAAGAAAGGAGCAGTAGCGGCAGGCGCCCTTCTTGCAGCAAAGGCTGCAGGAAATGAGGCCAAGGCATACGCAGGAGAAAAGAAATTTCGCTGGAAAATGGTCACCACATGGCCGCCAGCATTTCCCATTTTGCAGACTGGTGTTGAGAGGTTTGCCAAAAGGGTGGAAGAGCTTTCAGGTGGACGGCTCACCATTCATGTCTATGCAGGAGGAGAGCTTGTGCCGCCATTGGGAGTCTTCGAGGCCGTATCTTCTGGTTCAGTGGAATGTGGACACAGCGCCGCCTATTACTGGGCAGGAAAGTGTAATGCAGCCCAGTGGTTTACATCCATTCCCTTTGGTCTTGATGCCCAGGGCATGAATGCCTGGTTTTACTTTGGAAACGGCCTGAAGCTGTGGGAAGAGGTCTATTCCAAATTCAATCTAGTTCCTCGTCCTGCTGGAAATACAGGCGTGCAGATGGGGGGCTGGTTCAATAAAAAGATAGAAAAACTCTCAGACTTCAAGGGATTAAAGATGAGGATTCCTGGCATTGGCGGCAAGGTGATTAGTAAGGCTGGAGGCGCGGTCACATTGTTGCCTGCAGGTGAGATCTACACCTCTCTTGAAAGGGGAGTGATTGACGCTACAGAATGGATTGGGCCATATCACGACATACGCATGGGATTTTACAAGGTAGCAAAATACTACTACGGGCCAGGATGGCATGAACCAGGAAGCACCCTGGAACTAATAATGAATAAAAAGGCCTATGATGCGTTACCTCCAGAGCTTAAGGCAGCAGTGGACACCGCGGCTGCAGAGTTAAACGTGCAAATGCTCTCTGAGTTTGAAACCAAAAACGCAATGGCCCTTGAAGAGCTAAAGAAGGATAAGAAAATCAAGATACTGCGTTTTCCAGATGCCGTATTGGATGGTCTTAGAAAGCTGTCTAAAGAAACTATTGCAGAAATTGCCAAAAAAGATCCGTTGTCCAAGAAGGTAAATGACGATTTTCAGAAGTTCAAAAAAGAACTTGCGCCCTGGAACAAGATTACTGAAAAGGCCTATTACGATTTCATGCTATAGTTCAAAATAATCACAGAGAATAATAACAGAAATGGATCAAAAGAGGGGAGCCTGGTAATGCTCCCCTTTTTTGTATCAGAAGTTGTATCAGAAGAAACTTTTATCTCAAAGAGTCAAAAAAGTGCGGTAGCCACGTTGCCGTTTCTGGAAAGCATATCACCAGGCCAAGGGCAAGGAGCTGTATCAGCACAAAAGGTATGATGCCCTTATATATCTCCAAGGTTGTTACACCAGGAGGCGCAACGCCTTTTAGATAAAACAGAGAAAAGCCAAAGGGAGGTGTTAAAAAGGAAGTCTGGAGATTCATTGCAAAAAGTATTGCAAACCACACAGGATCAAACCCCGCCGCCTTCATTATGGGAGCAAGCACAGGTATATGTATGAAGGTGATCTCAATAAAATCCAGGAAAAAGCCTGCAATAAAGACTACTGCCATGACTATAAGAAGCACACCCCACTTGCCAAAGGGCAGATGTGATACAAACTCCCTGATAACCATGTCTCCGCCAAGCCCCCTAAAAACAAGGCCAAAGGCAGCAGCACCAACAAGTATGATAAATACCATGCTTGTAAGTTGAACCGTTGTCTCCATAACGGTCTTGAGCACTTCCAAAGAAAACTTTCTGTTGGCAATGCACAAAAGAGTTGCACCAGTTGCCCCAACTCCTGCCGCTTCTGTAGGTGTGGCAATACCGGCAAAGATGGAACCAAGGACTGCGACCATAAGCAGAAGAGGAGGCACAAGGGACTTTAAAAGATAAAGCCAAAAGGACTTATCCCGTTTTAAAAATCTTTCATCCTTTATGGGTGGTGCCCAGTCGGGATGTATCAGGGAAACTACCACTATATAAATGATATAAAGCGCCACTAGAATCAGGCCTGGAATTACTGCTCCAATAAACAGATCACCAACAGAGACCCCTATAATATCTCCAAGTAGCACCAAGACTATGCTTGGAGGGATTATCTGCCCCAGGGTGCCTGATGAGGCAATGGTACCTGTGGCAAGCTCATTTTTGTAGCCATGCTCTATCATGGTTGGAAGTGCCAAAAGTCCCATGGTTACAACTGTGGCTCCAACAATCCCTGTGGACGCTCCAAGTAAGGCGCCAACAACCACAACCGACACCGCAAGCCCGCCCTTTATGCGGCCAAATGCCATGCCCATTGATTTTAAAAGGTCAGAGGCAATGCCAGAGCGTTCCAACATAACCCCCATAAATATAAAGAGCGGAACAGCAACCAGGGTGAAGTTAGTGATTACTCCCCAGATACGTAAAGGAAGCAGGTTGAAAAAACTCCAACCAAACCCAATGAGACCATAAACCAGTGCCGTGCCAAGAAGTGTAAAGGCAACAGGAAAGCCTGCTAGTAGAAGGATGGTGAGGGTTAAGAACATCCATGCAGCAAGATAATCCATGGGGCTACACCTCGTCCTTCCTTTTTGTGTCCAGACCAAAAAGCACGCAGATGTTTGTCAACAGCATTGAGACACCCTGCAAAGCCAGAAAGGCAAAGGAAATTGGGATTACAGCCTTTAAAAGGTATCGTGCTGGAAGACCTCCAGGGTCTGGCGAGCCTTCGTGCATCATCCAGGAGGCCTTAACAAAGGGAATAGAAGTCTTGATTACCAGATAACACCCTGGAAACAGGAAGAATAATGTTCCTAAGACATTTATCAAAGCCCTTGCCCTACGAGGCAGCCGCTGATAAATAACATCCACCCTTACATGGCCATTTTGTTTCAGCGTGTATCCGGCACCAAGTAAGAATATCAAGGCATAAAGATGCCAATGTAGCTCCTCAAGGGCTACAAAGCTGATGTTGAATCCGTAACGCATTATCACGTCTATCGTGACGAAAATAACAAGCAAAAAGGTAAGCCAAGATACAGCCTTTCCAACAAACTCATTGACAGAATCGATACACTCAATAATTGTATTAAATGTTTTAGGGCAATGTTTTGATTGTGTCATGGCTGGTAACATAAACTAAAAAGGATGCAAAATAAATATTTGCTTTTTTTAAATATTGGCATATATATTTGCTTGAAAATAGTGTGAAGGGAGGAATTCAAAATGCGTTTGATTTTACTTGGTGGACCAGGAGCTGGAAAGGGCACCCAGGCAAAGTTCATTACAGAAAAGTATGGCATTCCACAGATTTCCACTGGTGATATGCTGAGACAGGCTGTAAAAGAAGGTACTCAGTTGGGTCTAGAGGCAAAGAAGTACATGGATGCAGGAGAGCTTGTGCCAGATGATGTTATCATTGGCCTGGTAAAGGAAAGGATTCAGCAGCCTGATTGTCAAAAGGGATTCCTTTTTGATGGCTTTCCACGCACCATTCCTCAGGCTGAGGCCATGAAGGATGCCGGTGTTCAGATTGATTATGTGGTAGAGATCGCTGTTCCAGATGAAGAGATCATCAAGAGGATGAGTGGAAGGCGCGTTCATTTGCCATCAGGAAGGACCTACCATATCGTTTTCAATCCACCCAAGGTTGAGGGAAAAGACGACGTTACTGGTGAACCTCTTGTTCAGAGGGAGGATGACAAGGAAGAAACCGTTAGAAAGCGCCTTGAGATTTACCATGCCCAGACAGAGCCCCTTGTAGATTTTTACAAGAAGTGGGAAGAGTCAGGGGATGCCAATGCTCCTAAATACGTACGCATAGACGGTGTTGGTACTGTTGAAGAGATAAGGGATAGGATATTCCAGGCACTTGGCGGTTAAGTTTAAGATTAATTAAGATTTGTCCTAAGTAAGTCCTAATGGGATTTTGAGAGGCGGGCCGTTGTTGCCCGCTTTTTTTTGTATTTTTGTAAATGAATGAAGGAAGGATGGATGGATGGATGGATGAGTGAATAACAGGGAATAATAATATAAGGATAAGGAATGCAGATTTTGGCAGGCGGCGCCTTTCACCAGGCGTTTGGGAACATGGCCAAGAGCTTCTAAGGCTCGGCTTCGCAGAAATCCAAAATTCCCTCGCTTCGCTCGGCTTGGATTGGATTTCTTTTGCTTCGCCTTCGCCAAGAATCTCTAGGCCATGTTCCCAAACGCCTGGTGAAAGACACCATCCTGCCTGATCTGCTACTATTTATACTATTTATAAATACTCTCCTAACGCCACTGTACTAATCTTTCACTGTAAGCCTGCTGCCTGTGACAATTTTCCAACATCCATAAGGGCGAAGCAATTGTGCCTGTCATCGCGAAGCGGCGCAGCCGCTGTGGCGATCTCCAACTTGGCACTTTTGCACTTCCTCGCAATGACAGCAATCAATACAAGGCATCCCCGTCTTCTGCTACTCGCTCTGTACTTCGACTGACAGCTATAAATTAGATTGCAAGCGTGAAAAAAAGAAAATTTCTGATAAAAGAGAAGTTTTCCTCTTTTAAACTCTCTTTTAATCTGCTAATCTCTAAAAATTAGGTGGGTATAAATATGGAAGACTTGCAACATCCAAAAGGCAAAAATCCTATAAAAACCATGCCGTTAACCACGGTAGACAAGGCCCTTATGGAGGCTTTTGCCCAGGATCTTGTCTCCCAGGCATCCAGGCTGGATGAGCTGGCCAAAAATCTGATTACTCTTGGACTAGCCATTCCTGGCCTTTTTGTCACCTTTGTAAAGCCCATTCCCAAACCCCATAGTGATTCACCACTGAATCTTTTCGCTATTGGTGCCTTGGTACTGTGGTTTTTGGGGTTTGCCCTGGTGCTTTGGAGCCTATTTCCCAAAAAATATGAAATAGATCCAACCAACCTTTCTCAGCTAAGAGAGTATTTTTTTGAAACGGCAAAGTACAAAAGGATACTTTTGAGCCTGGCGTGCATGTTCTGGATGGCAAGCTTTTTCATTGTCTTTTATGTCTGGTGGTCTCTGGCAGGGATCAGCCCACCTTCGTTAAATTAAAGGGGGAGAATCCTTTATGCCTCTTGAAGAACGCGTCACCTTTTGCCCTAAATGCCATAATGAGTTCAAATACTTATACAAAACAGAGATAAAAGTGGAGGATGCCAAACACTTCTTTCTTTCGTGTCCTTTTTGTAACGCAAAACTGGAAATAGATTTGACTGGTTACATCAAGAAGGAAAGATTCCTAAGAGGACATGAAAATGGAAACTCCAGTACAGAAGGGCCTTCAGAATGGGTAATCCTTAGGCTTCCAGAAAAACTTTTTCCAAAGAAAAGGGGAGAAGGCACTAACTGAAGGGGGTGGGTACAGTGGCTTTTACCATTTCGCCAAGAGAAGACTTTTTAAAAAACAATCCGCACCTTTTGGGCCTTAGCCACAACTTGGCCCAAGCCTATAAAGAACATAGGGCGGTTGATGATGCGCATCTAGAGGAGGTTGGCA
>JAMOUE010000281.1 GCA_027068235.1 Deltaproteobacteria bacterium
GTCCTTTTTAGGCAATGCCAAAATGTCGTATCTTCCATATCCAAGCTCCCTATTTGAGCTTATCTCATACTCGTTTCCAAGGTGTAAGAGCATACCAAGTACAAAGGCCTGATAGACCGCCTCTGGGTTTTTGCCCTTGGCATCAAAAAAGGACAAAGTAGTTATCACAAACTCATTAAGAAGACGTTCAAACTGATCCAGGTTCCCATCAACAAGTGCCCTAAGCATGGTTGTGAGCTTTCTGTTTCCAAAGGACTCTTCAAGCCAGGAGGAGATGATGTTTTCAAATATGTATTTGACCTCTTCATTTGGAACTGCCAGCTCGCATCTTAACCGTCTTGGCTCTGGTATCTGTCTTACGCACTTTAGATAACCACAAAAGAAAAATAGGCTATAGATGTATCGTTCCTTTTTCCTAAGCTCAGGAAACACGATATTTTTATCAATGACAGAATCAATGGTCTTTCCAGCAATGAGTTTTTCAATGTTTTCTCTTACATCCAGGCCTCCATCGATCACAAGCTCTTTTACTAGGGCATTTGATGAGGTATTTGCCCAGTAAGGCTCAGGATGTTGCGGGTTAGAATCAATAAAATTTAGGACAGACCAGGGGTTGAATATGGTGTAAGAGCCAAACTTATAGCCGTTATACCAGGCATCTGCCTCAGAAAGCCTCTCTTCCATCTCATATTCTTTAAAGAGTGCTTTTAGCTCATCTTCTGTAATGCCAAACTTATCTGCAAACTCTTTCTCTAAGATAGTAGAAACCTTTAGGTTATTCAGATCAGAAAATATGCTCTCCTTGGCTACCCTTAAAATGCCGGTAATAACCCCTTTGTATATATGAGGATTATCCTTTAACACCCCGGAAAGAAGCCCGCGCATAAAGGAGATCATTTCATCATAGTAGCCATACTGCCATGCGGCATGGATTGGAGTGTCGTATTCGTCTATTAGGATTATAGGGGGAGTATTATAAAATTTATGTAAAAACTCAGATAATACTTTGAGACATTCGATATAATATTCTTTTTCTTTTGAAAGCTTGACAATTTTTTCGAGAATCCAGCCATTATTAATATGGTCTAAAAAATCTAAAGGTAGTTCCCTCAGGTGTTTTTTAACCTCAGCCCCTATACAAAGCATAAATTTTTTTAAGGCATCTTCAAAGTTTCTTTCTTTAATATCCTTAAAAGTAAGAGATATAACTGGGTATTTTGCAAAGTGTTGTTTAAATACATCAGTTTTTTTGATTTTAAGGCCTTTAAACAATGCTTCAGACTCTTTTTTCTCCCGCTCTGTTTCATGCCTTTCAAAGAAATACCTGAGCATTGAAAGGTTCAAGGTCTTGCCAAAACGCCTTGGCCTTGGAATAAGAAGTACCTTTGCGCCTGTCTCTATGATTTCTGAAATAAAAAGGGATTTATCAATAAACAAAAAGTCCCCCTGTCTTAATTCTTGAAAATCACTTATTCCTATGCCAATGCGCTTTTTCATGTATGGCCTCTTTAGTGCTATGTATAGAGATATTTTTTCTATTTTTTTATTCTACATTCTACATTTCTTGTCATTTATAGACAATTAAGAATCCCGGAATGGGTGACACATCCGTTTCACTCTCCTGTCATTGCGAGCGAAGCGAAGCAATCTCCCGCGAAGGAGCAGAGGAGGGCCGGAGGAGATTGCTTCGTCAGCCCTAAAAAGAGGGCTTCCTTGCAATGACATGCTCTCTCGTCCAGCTGCTTTTTGTTTACTCTGGCCAGCTGTGTATGTGAACAAAGCTTTATGCCCAGTTGGTACAACTTGGAGGACTGGGCCGTCATATTCATAATGATATCACGGAGGCTTTTTCTACCAGTGATTTGGGCAATAAACATCATCGTAAACTGTGACCACCGGTTAAAGGATCG
>JAMOUE010000282.1 GCA_027068235.1 Deltaproteobacteria bacterium
ATGCAGGAATATGTTTATGCCCATTATCCGGCGGATATCGAATCAGATCCCGATGAATTCATTTGGAATGCCAGGGATGTTTTACCCGGCTTTTTGTCAGTTATTGATCACATCTGGGCTTTTGATGAGATTGATGAAGAGCTATTCGATGCTGCGATGAAGACATTGCTATATTTCAAAAAGGCCCGGGAGAGAAAGAAAGTCAAATAAGGAGATATTTTATTCCAATCTCATCTATTGAATGGCAAGGAGTAAATGAATGGAGCAGCCTAAAGAATTAATGTTGCAACAAACCGGTCAGAAACCGAGAGCTATAAAGATACTGCTAATTATCTTCCTTCTGATTGTTATCTTTTTCGCATTTCCGTTACTTGAATGGATTCCTGCACCTAATTTTGTGCTACCTTCTGGAGTAACATCTCTAGTTACTAGTTATTTGAACGCTATGCAGAGGGGGGAATGTGAAGGTTGTCAAGAGATTTTTCGTGTTGGTTCAGTTGAGCGAACTGAAGAATGTAAGCACTGCCAACATTTCTATTCTGATAAATTTGTTTCTCATTTGTCTGTAAACAATCTGCCACCACAGATAGGTGATGTTTGGGATTTCACAGCATGGTCAATGCAGAGAGTAGACTTCCATATTCTACACCCCTGGAAGTTATGGCGGGTGAAAATTCTATTACGATTCGATCAAGATGTGACATTACCTTTACAAATGACTATTGAAAGACAAAAAGATGGCTCTTGGAAGATCGTAGATTTGTATCAACGATGATGTATTTATTTTTACTGCTCAGATTTATCTGTCGCGTGTTTGTGCCGGCCCGGGCCTGTGACTCCGCGACGCCCGCCTTCCCGCCCGCACACCAACACACCCTCCCCTCTCTTCTGTTCCCGGGCTCCGACCTGCCCCTCTCCCCGACAGTCGCTGCGCTCCTTTTCAGGGAAGAGATGTCTTCGCTCTTGTTTGGCGTATATTTTTTATGCGTAAAAATAAATCAATATTCAAAAGGAAGAAGCTATGCTTAATCTTGAGAGACCCAATTTCGATTTTTCCGTCCCAATAGGATATGATTGGCTCAAGGATGTGTGCGCTATAGGTTACCATCCTTTTTCCCCTCTCCGACCATGGTATTATGCCAGTAGATGGGAATCTTTTGAGCTTAAAACGAAGTGGGTAGAAGGCGAAATGGTTCGCCTCGTTGTATTTGCTTCACGACAAGACACGGATGATTATGCGTGTTTTGTCGTGAAAAAACAACAGATTATTGGTATTGTGGAAATTCATACTACATCACGGGACAACTTTGAGATTACAGCAACATACCAGAAATTTTGGGACTGGTTAAAAGCTATTATCGATGATATCGCACTAGTTGCTGAAATTGCAGTGATAAACCAAGATGTCAATGGATAGCACTTGGGCTCGACAGCTAATCTGCTGAATCAAATTGGAAGTATCCTGATCCTGGCCCATTACCACGGAGTTATATCTTTCTCATTGCACCTCTCATTTACCTGATAGTTGTATTGCCAATTGTCTTACCATCAGGAATCGTTATGGTGCTTTTGCTTAATTGGATACAGAGATATAAACGACGGTGGAGAAGTTGGCAGTGGGTAATCATTGGTGCAGTCTTAGGCTTTTTGGGAGGAGTGCTGGCTATTTTGACTTTTGTAAAATTTTTTCCTTCTACAACAAAATACGAAATGAAAAGCTTTGAAATTATTTGGGCATTGATTGTTTCTACATTAACTGGAGCATGGTATAGTAGCAAGTTGCAGGAATAAAAATTTGATCTTGTAGCCAGCACTCATGCTCTAATTGACTTCGGGCCTGGGGTTTATCCTACCTGAACACTGAATCACTGAATTACTGCATACTGCCTCCGCGTTTCCCA
>JAMOUE010000283.1 GCA_027068235.1 Deltaproteobacteria bacterium
ATCTAGAGGAGAAAACTCTATCTTTGCGTCACCATCGTTTTCTATTTCTTCCTTTCCAAGCTCTTGAAAAAATCGTTTAAGCATAAAGGCCAGATCGTCCTTTTCGCTTCCAGTGGTTTCAAAGAACTTGGCTGTTTCTTGGCTTTCTTCATCAACTTTTCTATCAGGGGTATCCAGTTTGAGGTCTTGAGTTGTAAAGCCAGCCATGCATTTTTCAGCCAGCTCTGAAATTGCCTTTGTAGCCTTGGCATCCGGGCAGGAGAGCATGACGTTTTTTAATCTCACCAGTTCTTTGCTAATCATGTCATCTCTTGGAACTGCACCTAGATATTTCAGCTCGATGTCGAGGAAGTTTCTACAAATGTCCATCAGATTGGATGCGATGGCTTTACTATGCTCTAAAGAGCGCACCATGTTCAACACTAGACAAGGTTTGAATTCTTGGCAGATCTTTTTGACTTTAGAGGCTGCTTCTGCATCCACATGGCTCAATTGTTCAAGAAGTTCTCTAACCGATGAGCCTTGCTGCTGATTTTCTCCAAACTTGTGAGCTTCGATTATCTCCAGGGCAATATGACCCTGCTTAAAACTCCTTGAAAATATACGAAAAAGTACGTTTTTTATGAATTCATAGGCATTTAAGATGGCTGTGGGTTCAGGATTTGTGACCACTATGCCTGATCGGGTAATGGAAAAAAAGTCAATAACATTATAACTTGTACCAGCTCCAAGATCCAAAACCACAAAATCAAAATTTAACCTCTTTAACGCTCGTAATATTTTCAATTTTTGAAAATAGTAAAGGTTGGCGATTCCAGGAATAAAACCACTTCCTGAAATAATACGCAGATTTGGTATTTGACATTCAACACTATAATCTTCAAGGTTGCGTGAATCAGGCTGAAACAAAAAATCTCCAATCCCTTTATCCACACTCCTAAATCCAAAGAAGGTGTGCAGATTTGCCCCTCCAAGATCAAGATCCACACAAACAGTGGATTTGCCCTTTAGGGCAAGGGCAGTAGCAATTCCAGACGATATAAGGCTTTTCCCAACGCCTCCTTTGCCACCGCCAACTGCCACAATAACCGGATCTCCCATGTTGAATTGCTCCTTTTGCCTATCTTTATGTTTATGTTAGTGATTACAGGAAGCCTTTTTAAGGCGACAGTGAAAAATACGTCATCTCCTTTGAGCTCCCGGTGATATTTTATATTTTAACAACAGATTTAAGGAAATATACCAGACAGGATCAAGTTGGGCATGTTTTACTGTGATGATGTGAGGGGAATGTCAGATTTCTGCAGAAATCTTTTTCGTAAATATGAGTTATGGGTGAAGCTAAAGAATTAGCACTAATTTACTCACTAAAGATCTTTCCAGACAAATCTCAATGCAGAGGCCTTGCAGACCTCACTGCACTTTCCACAATTCCAGCAGTATGGTGACAAATTCTCACCCTTTTGAGGATCAAGGCCAAGGGGACAGGATTTTTTACAAATGCCGCATTCAATGCATTGATCTGGATCGGACTTCATTACAAGCCGTCTCTTTATGCCTATTAGGGCAAGGAGGGCGCCAAGAGGGCAGAAATACCGGCAAAACATCCTTTTTGAAACAAGGTGCATCAAAAGTACTACAATCACAACTACTCCCTCAATGGCAACGGTTTTGAAAAGAGTAACCATCATTATTTCACGGCCAACAAGGCCAGGTGGAGATAAAAAAACGAATATTGGTGCACCTATTATCAGGGCAAGAAGTATTTCTCCAATAAGGGCAAACCATAAAATCCTTCTAGACAGTTTTATTCCAAAGGGCCTGAATTTCTTTTTGGTGATGAGTTTGATTATCCAATCTATCAATTCACTGAGAAAACTTATGGGACATATCCAGCTACAAAATACCCTGCCTAGAAAAAGTGCCAGGAGTATAGGAATGAGCATACCCACGAGAAGAGGGCCATAGATAGACCTTGAGGTCAGTATGCTTTCCAGCCCCTCTAAAGGAGATACAAACCACAAATTGCCTATGCTAAGACTTTGAAACCAGCCTTGTATGAAACTGAAATGAAAATGCATGTTTAGATAAGGTGTGATTAATATAAGAAGAAAGGCTGCCGTGAGCGTGATGATTCTTATAGGTGTATATCTTGTGGGCGGCTTTTTCATTTTATACCACTTATCATCCTAGTTACCATTTTACAGTACGAAATGCGTAGATTGGCTCTACATTTATTGCCTTTTTCCCATTTTTTTGCGTTACCTGACAGCCGTGAACACAAAGTCCACAACCAGTACAATACTTGTCAATTATAACAGGTCTTAGCTCATCGAGCTTGATGGCCTTTTCCTTAAAGGGACATACATTGTAGCAGGTCCTGCAAAGGGCCAACTCCTGACTCCAAGTAACACAGGCGTGTTTGTCTATAACGGCAAGGCCCATCCTGGTTTCGTCTTGGTTTATAGGACGCAAGGTACCAGTTGGACATACCTCAACGCATTTCATGCATAGATAACATGGAATCTCTTCTACAAATACAAGGGGGGTTCCGGCATAAACACCGGAACGGATATCCAATGGCCGTATGGCCTTATATGGACACACTTCGACACATCTACCACATCTTATACATTTGGAGGGAAAGATATCTTCAGGCACTGCCCCCGGTGGCCTTAAGACATTGGTTTTCACCGGAGAGGCCTTTAGTGAAAATGCACCAGCCTTTTTGCTGGAAAGCCCCAAGAAGAATATTCCCGCACTTCCCAAAGACTTCAGAAGTAACCGTTTTGATTGATCTGCAGGCAAAGGATTGCCGCTTTTTTTATTTTTACTGAGCTTTTTGTTTTTCAACTTCATCTTCTGCGTTGAAGTAGGTAAGCCCTACACTATAAACTGTCTCTATCTTCATGATGGCCTTTACCATCTCATCCATTTCTTCTGATGTGGACGACTCAAGGACAGCCACAATGTTACCTTTTGCGTCTGTACCGTGTATCTCCACCCCATTAAATCCCTTTAGGCTTTCAACAGACTCTTCAACCCTTTTGGGATCTACATTTATTACAAATCCGCCAATTGGCATGTCTGCACCTTTTCACCTGGTATTGCCTATCGATAAGGCTTCAACTTTTTTTGCATTTGAATACGTTTTTGTAAGAAGCCCGACGAGATTCCTGCCTTTGGTGGAGGAGAAAAGATTGCTGAAATCACATCTGGCCCGGCTATTCCATCCAGTGTCTCTTCGTCTTGAAAACATATTGGGCGATTATTAGCGGTATTTGGCGATTTTGCACTTTTAAGGGCCTGCTGTTTCAGTACCTTGATAAAGTCGTGATTCGATTTTTCATCTCCCATGATGATTGCAGAGCATCTTGCCACATATGCCCTTATCCTGCCTTGGAGGCAGTCTATGCCAGCCTTGGAACAAAATTTTTCTAGCTGTTTTTCCTCAAGGGCAGATAGCTCTGCATAGCGGGCTTGAAGGTCTATGCGTCTTAATAGTTCAAGCCACTTATGATTTGCATATTTGGTTGAAATTTTTGAAGCCAGTTCCAATACCTTTTTATTTCCTCTAAGATATGGAAATCCGTCAATAGATATGACTTCCCTACATCTCATACCGCTATTATTTAGAAGTTCTTCCATGAAAAGCCAATCTTGGACGCACTTATCTGCTTTAGTATGTGAAGAGTAGTAGAATTTTGGGGCATCTGCGCCAGCAACCATAGTCGAACATAGAAAAAATACGATTATTGCTAAGATGGCCTTTTTCATAACACCCTTTCCCTTAAAAAAGGGCCGGTACCTACCGCATGCACCGACCCTTTTCCATTTTTAATAACTATTTTTTCTATTACAGTCCTAAGCCTTCATCTGTACCAAGAATGGCTTTAACGGCTTTGGACCTGATACCTTCTTTATGCGGCAGGCGCATATCTTGAATTCGGGCTCTTTTGAACCGGGATCAAATGCATCCTTTGTTACCCTGTTGATCATTCTTTCCTCATCCTGGTCGTGCCAATACACGAAGACCATGCCTTCACATGGGCCAACATATACCTTGGCAGGAAGTACGTTTCTTCCACGCCTTGACACCACCTCTACCATATCTCCAGGCTTGATACCCAGCTTTTCAGCATCCTTTGGATTGATCTCGACATAGGCATAGGGATTTGCCCTCATGAGTTCCACAATCCTGCCGGTCATGCTGCTGGTATGCCAATGATCAATGATTCTGCCTGTGGACAGATAGAAGGGATATTCACTGTCTGGCATCTCTTCTGGACCCTTTTGAGGTCTAAGCCATATCCACAGCTTCTTATCTGGATGGGCAGGTCCATAAAACTGATAGGGTAGGTCATTCTTGGCATGTTTGTCAGCAAGCGGATCTAAGCCGCGTACAAACTTGATGTCTGTGCCACCCTTTAATGCCCATTCCTTTGTTGGGGCTGGCCACTGAACTCCATCTGGCAACTGCTCAAGAACCTCATAGGTGGCTCCCCTCAAATCGTTGTCTCTGCCTTTGGTAAGTTTTTGTGTATATTCATCCCAAATGGCCTTTGGAAGGGCATAATCTGGCTCTTTACCAAGAAATGGCTCTACGCACTTCTTTATAACAGGATCATTGAGTTCCTTGGCCAGCCTGAGCGCCCATTCCCTTACGATCCATACCTCTGGCTTGGCTTCACCAGGAGCATCAACTGCCTTTACTGTAAGCTGTGAACGCCTTTCAGTGCATCCATAGACTCCAGTCTTCTCAAAGATAAAGGCGGTAGGAAGAATGAGATTTGCAAGCTCAGTGGTCTTTGTGGGGAAGATGTCTGTTACTACCATGAACACATCCTCCCTCTTCATGCCCTTTCTATATTTGTCACAGTTTGGAAGTGACTGGGCAGGGCTTGTACAGTTTATCCAAATAGCCTTTATTTTGCCCTGGTTGACTGCCTCAAACATGGCAACTGTATGGTAGCCTGGTTTTGGAGGAATACGGCCTTCTGGAATACCCCACAATTTTTCTACCTCGTGTCTCAACTTGTCTTTTTTGACAAGCCTGTGGGCAGGTAGTATGTGACAGAGTCCTCCGCCTTCACGGACTCCTCCACATGCATTGGGTTGGCCAGTTAGGGAGAAGCTATCTGCACCAGGCTTACATAGCTGACCTGTAAGTATGTGCAGGTTGTGAATGAGGTTGTTGGCCCATACGCCTCTTTTCCTCTGATTGATACCCATTGTCCAGATGGACATTGTACCTTCTGATTTGGCAAACCAGCGGGCAGCCTTTTTTATCTTTTCAGGCGTTATGTTACCGCCACATATCTTTGCAACCTTTTCAGGTGAGTAATCCTTTACAAAGGCCTTGTACTGGTTGAAGTCTACCTGTTTTTTCTCTTTACCCATGCGGAAGACGGCGTAGTTTGTGATGAAGTCTTCATCATAAAGCCTTTCTTCAAGTATCACATAGGCCATGGCATTTAGAAGGGCCAAATCGGTTCCAGGCTCGAACTGAAGGTGCAGGTCTGCAATTCTCGATGTTGGAGACACCCTTGGATCGGCATTTATGACCTTTACTGTATCCTTGTTGTCGAGCTTTCTACGCATTATGCGCCTAAACAATACCGGGTGAGCCTCAGCTGTGTTACTTCCTATAATGAAGAAACAGCTTGCACGCTCAAAGTTGGTATAACTGCCAATTGGCTCATCAGCACCAAAGGAGGTAATGTAACCGCCAACTGCGCTTGCCATGCACAGCCTTGGATTTCCCTCAACATTGTTTGTCTGAAGACCTCCCCTCATAACCTTTTGGAAGATGTAGGTCTCCTCGGTCAAGGCCTGCCCAGAACCATAGTAGGCAACTGAGTCGTTTCCATATTTTTTGACAGCCTTTGCAAATTCCTTTGCAGCAATGTCAAGGGCCTCATCCCATGAAATTTCCTTAAAGGGCTGATCCTTTTTGGCCCTGTAAAGTGGTTTTTTGAGCCTTTCAGGATGGTTGTCTCCCATTAGTTTGTAAAAGAGCATGCCCTTCATACACAGGTAGCCCTTGTTTGTCCGTGACTCTGGAATACCTCTTAGAGCAACAGCCTTGCCATTTTTAACCCCAAGCTCCAATCTGCACCCAGATCCACAGAGTCTACAAGTACCCTTATGCCAGGTATCTGCATCTGCTGCATGGGCAGACTCTTCATTAGAAAAGGGGAGGTTCATTCCCACATATGATGCCGCTGTAAGTGCAGCGGTTCTTTTAATGAATTCTCTTCTGGAAAGCCCCATGTTTATTCCTCCTGTTACTTGTGAATAAAAAAGTGATGGGCTGGATGACACTCCCAGCATTTCTTGTTCTGAGGTCTTTTCATGTACTGTGCATTATGACATGCAGCACATGAAGTCTCATCTGGAGAGGTCTTTAGATCCTCATAGGTTCCATGACATTGAAAACATTTTACATTTGCTATGCCATGTACTGAGTCGTACCACTCTTTATAGATGTCCGGTGTGGCTTCTTTATGACATTGGGCACAGGGTGTGAGCTTTTCTTGGTCAGAAAGTTCTGGATGCCCACCTTTGGCAGTAGCTGCATACGGTAAGGCTATAGCGATTGTAAATATAAGTAGACAAAGTCTAAAGATTTGTCCTTTCACTTTTCACCTCCTAAAAAGAAAAGGCCGGATGAACCGGCCTGTTTTCGTTTGGTTAGAATGTGAACCTGAATTCGGCATAGAAGAAATCCATATCTTCATCTTTTGTGAAGATCTGTTCTACTACATCATCACCCCATACGTGGCTGTAGTAAAGGTCAAGCCCCATACTTACTCCATAGGCCTTGAAGATGTCTTTTATGAAGAAGGAGATATCCCACATTGTACCAAGGTCATCGTCATCAAAACCTCCAACTGGCCTTAGAGGCTTGTAACCAAATATATCAGCCCTTGTAGCTCCAGAGCCCTGATACCAGGCATCTTCTTTTTCAGTAAGCCACAGTCTTGTTATGTCTGTACGTACAAGTACGTTTGGCAGAGGTTTAACCATGATCTGTCCAAAGCAGTATGTGGTGTTCATCAGGTTGAACCAAGGAGTCATGGCGTAGATGCGAAGGGTTGGCATCATCATAAAGAAGGTGTCGCGGTCATTATCGTTTGGATCATCGTCACCAGAACTCTGGAAAAAACCTCCACGGATCCAAGGAGTCCAGTTTACGTCTTCAAGCTTATAGCCTGCCTCCAGTGCAAAGGCATAAGCGCTCTGGTCATCTTTTCCCCATACACCTGTCTGATAAACTCCCCATGCCAGCAAGTCAAAACTTCCTGGTCCCATTTTAGGAGTTACATAGAGAACGTGGCCACCAATGGTGTTGATCTCTGGGTCCTGATTGGGCAACCCTCTATCATCATTGTAGTAGTAGTAAAATAACTGGGAATCCAACCCAGGCATTAGGGTATCTTTTATGGTAAAGACAG
>JAMOUE010000284.1 GCA_027068235.1 Deltaproteobacteria bacterium
GACAATCCTGTTGATAATCTCTGCAAATGACAATTTGCGGTATCTCTTCATATTCTCCCTTATCCTGTCAAAAACAACCACCGTATCTGTAAGGGAGTAACCAGCCAATGTGAGAAGGGCTGTGACGATCAACAAGTTTATCTCTTTATTCAAGAGATAAAAGATACCCAATACCGCTAAAACATCGTGGAAGGTGGCAATAGCTGCTGCAACTCCAAAACTGATGTTGAATCTGAACGCCAGATATCCAATAATGCCAGCCAGTGATATAAGGATTGCAATAATGGCCTTTCGCCTCAGCTCCTTACTAACAGTTGACCCTATCTCTGTCTTGCTTTCGATGGAGAATTTATAGCCACTAAGCCCTTGTTCCAGTGCCTTGGTAATCTTCTCCTCAATATCACCAACAGTTGCCACTGACTTTTTGACCCTGACAATAAGGATATTTTCATCTGGCACCTCTTGAAGAGCATAGCCTTTTAGACCCGCAGCACTCAATGCCTTTCTCACATCCTCCAACTTAAAAGGCTTGTCGGCCTTGTACTGAACCATCGTACCGCCAGCGAAGTCAACGCCAAGGTTGGCAGAGCCACGGTTTATCTGGATAAACGCCACTATACCCGTTAGCACAAGAACCGCAGAAATTGCCAGAGAGATATTTCTTTTTCCAATAAAGTCTATATTGGTCTTACCAACGATCTGCAAGAAGGACAAATCCTTGATGGCGTTTTTGTAAAGCAGCCACTCGTATACCCATCTGGTGGCATATATGGCAGTAAAAAGATTGATAATGATACCTGCAGAAAGGGTAACAGCAAAACCCTTGATAGGCCCTGTTCCAAACAAGAATAGGGCAAGGGCCGTGATAAGGGTTGTAACGTGTGCATCTACAATGGTCCAAAATGCCTTATCATAGCCTCCATCTATAAAGGCCTTTAATGGTTTACCAAGGGCCTTTTCCTCCCGCATTCGTTCAAATATAAGGACGTTGGAGTCAACTCCCATACCAATGGTTAAAATAATACCAGCTATGCCAGGAAGTGTAAGCGTGGCCTGAAAAAGGGCCAAAACCGCCATAAGAAATACAAGGTTGAGTAGCACAGCTACATCTGCAATAAAACCGGAAAGGCGATAATAAATCACCATAAAGATCATGACGAAAATAGCCCCTGCTACGCCTGATATAAGGCCCTTTTGGATGGAATCACGGCCAAGAGAGGGGCCAACTGTCACATTTTGAATAATCTTTACTGGTGCAGGAAGCGCACCTGCCCTTAGAACTATAGCCAGATCGGCAGCCTCTTCATGCGTGAACGAACCAGAAATCTGTGCATGGCCTCCACCAATCTTTTCACGGATTACAGGAGCAGAACGAACTACTCCGTCAAGCACTATGGCCAATCGCTTGCCAACATTCTCCTCTGTGATCTTCTCAAAGATACGAGCTCCCCTATCGGTCAATTCAAGGGCAACATAAGGCTCGTTGTAGGTCCCTCCAATTCTAACGTGGGCCGTTTTCACTGCATCCCCTGTCATAAGGGTTTTATCCTTTAAAAGGATG
Organism: Deltaproteobacteria bacterium; assembly: GCA_027068235.1. GTDB lineage: Bacteria > Desulfobacterota > Dissulfuribacteria > Dissulfuribacterales > QOAL01 > JAADCZ01. The sequence continues at coordinate 1,562 of JAMOUE010000284.1, forward strand.
GGGACATTACTTACAGCGCCGGTACGGGAATCAACCCGTTTCATAATATAGATCTTGTCTCCTCTGGGGATCTGACCCTTTAAAACGGCGTTTAGCTGCTTGGCATTGTAATTTTTTGGAAGCCTGCCATCCTCAATAGCCTTTCTTATGAGAGTACCAAGATCGACATTTGTATCATCGTCAACCAACTTAAACTCCAACTGAGCAGTCTGACCAATGAGCTTGATGGCCCTTTTAGGATCCTTTACACCAGGCAGCTGCACCACTATCTCATCTTCTCCCTGGCGCACGATAACAGGCTCTGTAACGCCGAATTGATCTATCCTATTTCTTATGATTTCAAGGGACTGTTCAACGGCATGCTCTCTGATAAACTGTTCCTCTTTGGGGGAGAGAGCAAGTGAAATGGTAGGGAACCTGGATTCCTCGTTTATACTCTTGATTACCAAATTTGGAAAATCTTCTTTTATTACTTCCTTTATCTTTTCAAGAGAACTCTTGTTAGGAACAGCAATCAAAATCTCATCTGGATTTTCACTTTTTCTCCTAACAATGGTGATGCCCTGCCGTTTTAGGGCATCTTTCAGGTCTTGCGCTGCCAGTTGGGCTGCATTCTTGACTGCTTGATCAACATCCACCTTGAGTATTAGGTGCATGCCTCCTTGTAAATCAAGCCCAAGCTTCAGGCCTTCCTGATATACATACTTTTTAAACCACTGTGGTGTATTTGGATAAAAGGATGGAAGTACTAATACAACAGAACTTACCAACAAAAACGCTAGAAGAGCAAACTTCCACTTTAGGGCCTTTGGCATCGGAACAACTCCTTACGATTAATTTACCCTCATATTTTATTGATTTCAAATGATGGAAAAAGAATCCAGCAGACGGATTCCCGAGATTGATCTTTTAGTAAAACAAAGGACCTTTTGCAAGAAGATTTGTTAAAGAAGTGGCGGCAAGAAACAAAGTTTTTGATGAGTAAAACAATAAATCCCCTTCATACCCGGCTCTTTGTCTAATATACTTTCTCATCAAGGGGAGTCATTCATTACTTTCAAGCAACTAAATGGAGATTTTTTAAAGTGTCATCCAAAACAGATTTTATAGGGCCTTTAACACGGGAAGCAGGCCAATTAGCAGTAGGCACCCTTGACGTTTATCATAAACTGTTTCAATCCGCTGCCAACAGGTATAAAATAGTACCCTGCTGGGGAAGGTAATTTTTGAGTGATTTTATGGCTTTCTTTCACTGCTAACTTTTTCATTAAGCCATCCTTAAAAATAAGGAGGGGGACGATCTTTGACCATTTCAAAATAAACCTATAGATTAATGGCATCAAAATGTTTTAATAACAAATGCAAACAACCTAAATAATAATATGCTTAAAAAAGTTAATAAAAAAAGTTAATAAGAAGCATTAAATAAGTTTAATAATTTACATAATCTGTATGGTGCTGGAGGGTTTATAAGATATACCATTACCCTATCATTATGAACTAGATGGTCACTTAATTCATAGAGGAGTGAATGAAAAATAGTACAATAATCACTATTACAAATATAAACGGTTCAAAAAGCTATACGCTTGGTGAACTGGCAAAAAAAATTATTAAATATATTATTGCAGGTATTTTTGGAATTATCATTATTTGCTTTGCGATTATATATTTTCTGTCTAATAAATTGGAAGACTACCAGCATAAATTGTCAGATAAAATTTCTGAATATCAAGAGATAGAAAAGCAATATAGTCAGTTAAAGCAGACTAATCAAAGACTAGAAGAACAGATTCTAAACAAAGAGAATGAACTTGTTTCCATTCAAAGCAAAGTAAGAGATATAGAGACATTAATTGGAATTAAGCCAAAAGAAGGCTTAGAGACCACAGAAAGACTTAACTTAGCGCATACAACTATTCAAGAGCGACTTTTAATGCTAAATATGCTTCCTAATGGTTATCCTCTAACACTTAGAGGCGTTACCTCTGGATTTGGATACAGACAAAATCCCATAACGCCAGAAAGAAAGGAATTTCACACAGGAATTGATTTAAGGGCAAAGACAGGGACACCAGTTTATGCCACAGCAGATGGAATTGTAAAAATTGCAAGAACGCGATATAAGCTAGGTTTTGGTAAACTTATAGTGTTAAGTCACTCGCTTGGTTTTACAACATATTACGCCCATTTAGATAAAATTTTAGTAAAAACTGGACAGTTTGTTAAAAAAGGACAAAAAATAGCTTTAAGTGGCAATACCGGCTATAGCAATGGACCTCACCTACACTATGAGGTTAGGTATATTGGTATAGCGTTAAATCCGTGGCCTTTTATGAATTGGAAATTAAACAATTTTGAAACAATTTTCAAAAAAACCAAAAAGAGGGTCAAATGGGAATCTTTGATAAAAGGAACGAAATGGCAATGGACACTACTGAAACAACTGTCATCGCAAAAGGAACAAAAGTTACAGGAGAAATAACGCTCTCTTCAAAACTTCACGTTGATGGAGAAGTTGAGGGCAAGATACATTCAGAAAATGTTGTTACAATTGGAAGCAGTGGAGTGGTAAAAGGCGAGGTTATAGCCCAAAAACTGCTTGTAAGCGGCCTGCTAGAGGGCAATTGCGACTGTGAAAACAGCATAGAGATACTCTCTGGCGGTAAGATTGTTGGCGATATTGTCTCATGCAATCTTGTTATCGAGCTTAATGGGCTTTTTGAGGGAACAAGCAAGATTAAGGCAGCAAAGAACAAGGCGTTACCAAAAACTAGTAATGAAGAAACGGCCAAGGAAAAAGTTGAAAAAACGGCCATAAAAATGGCACATAAACTCAGCCAAAAGTTGGGTAAAAAGCGAGAGTAGTAGTTCACTTTTGAGCTTATAAAAGACTAGACTTTCTGGCTAAAAGACCCTCTCCACTGTAAGTTGAACTATTAGGTCTGTTTGTGTGTAAAAAGTCTGAACTGAACTGAAAAAGAACTGATCTGAACTGATCCTTGATTGGTTAGTTGTCTGGTTCACCTTTGGACAGTAATTCTTTGAGCTGATCCATAAATTCTTTTAAGTCTTTGAACTGCTTGTAGACAGAAGCGAACCTTACATATGCAACATCATCCCATTGCCTAAGCCTTTCCATAACCTTTTCGCCAATGGTCCTGGTCTGAATTTCTGGAATACCCTTTTCCTGAATCTCTTTTTCTATCTCATCAACAAAATGCTCGATCTCTGTAATGCTTATTGGCCTTTTTTCGCATGCTTTGAGGATACCATCTATAATCTTTCTTCTTTCAAAGGGTTCGCGCCTTCCATCTTTCTTTACCACCATTGGCTGAAACTCTTCTATCTGTTCATAGGTGGTAAAACGCTCAAGACATTCGAGACACTCTCTCCGTCTTCTTATGGCCCTACCATTTCTAGCAGGCCTTGAATCAACAACTTTTGAGTTTGGATGACTGCAAAATGGACATTTCATAACCGCTTTTTACCACTAACATAAGAATCAAGACAACCCCCCAAAATGAGCAAAGTGCTAGGTAATATTGCTGGGAGAGTAAAAAAGAGGACAAGAAGATTGCCTTCGCCCCTTACAGGCCCCGCAATAACCGCTCATATCGCGGATTAACGATTAGTTCAGTTCAGATTAGTTGAATTCGTAGCGAACCGGATACTTATTTGGATCCAAAACCACCTGTCTAGCAAGACGTTTATCCACATTGATTACAACCGGCCCCAGAAGATTTGCAGACATTATAACAGGCTTACCATTTGTCCCTTGTCTAAAAGTGACAATTACAAGGGCCTCTGCCTGTTCCGGCCCTTCAAGCTCAAGTTCTTTTTCTGCATCTTCAGGCAATTCAAAGGCATAATCTGACACTATTAGGGAAGGATTTATTACAACAAAAGCAAGATCAGGACTATCAAGGCTCTGTAACCAGAAAAATGGAGAACCTTCTTTATGAGGAAGAAGTGCGTAATGTAAGTCATTGGGAAAGCCCAATATACCCCGCACAAACTTTAACACCTTGTCTTCATTGATCTCTACAGTACCAAATCTCGTTGTCTCTATCTTCATTGGCTCCACTTATCCATTTTACCGGGAACGCCGGTATTACTTTTTTATTTTTATATCGATATCGTCAATTTCATTCTTGCCATTTAATATGCTGTTAGCAGCAGACAGATTCTCTTGGAGAATCTTCTGATAAACCTCTTCCCTGTGTATAGGAAGCCCCTTTGGTGCCTTAATACCAATTTTGACGCTACCTTTTCTGATTTCCAGCACCGTTATCTCTATGTCATCTCCAATTCTGATCTTTTCACCAGTCTTTCTAGAAAAAATGAGCAAAACTTAGGCCCTCCCTGGCTTGTTGTTAGGACTTTCTACTCGCATATCTCGCATATACGGAAACACCAACCGCCATGAGTAACTTAGATATAATCTGCTAGGGTCATCTTCATTACTTTAGAAGCTGCTCCAAGAGCTGCCTGATAGGCCGTCTCCGTAGCATTAAGATTGTTAATGGCCTCAATAAGATCTGTATCCTCCACTCCTGAAAGAATCTGCGTATTTATAATCTTTTGGGAGTCCATAACCACCTCTTTTACATCAAGAGAATTGGCCATGGCACCAATCCTGGCTGTCTGATTACTTATATGCACCATAGAATCATCCAGCTTTTTTATGGCATTTTCTATATTTGGCTGGCTGTTAGCCATTAAGCTATCGTAAAGGTCCTTGAGTGCATCGAACGCTCCACTGTCTACAAGGGTACTTTTGCCATCAAGGTTTATGTTCTGCCTAATACCTGGGGCGACATCTAGTTCTATACTGTCTTGATTGCCTAAATAGGTAACGTTGCCATCCCTATCCATCACAAAAGGCTTTTGTCCTTCAGCATAGTCTGTTGTTTTAGAACCAGCGAGTAAGTACCTGTTTCCAAGTTTGGCATTACCAAGGCTTACGACCTCTTCGAGTATATTTTTGACTTCTTGAGCAATGGCACGCCTATTGTCACCATTTATAGTGTCATTAGCTCCCTCTATTGCCAGTTCCTTTGCCCTTTGCAGCCTTTCCTCCACACCAGACAAGGTATTCTCTGTGGCCTTTACCCATCCCTGACCATAGGTGATATTCCTTTTGAACTGTTCAACATCGGCCAGGTTGTCTCTAAGCCCAAGGGCATGGGTCAGCTTTACAGGAGCATCAGATGGGGTCTGATATATCTTACCTGAGGATATGGTGGCATTCGTTCTATCAAGCCTCTCCGTAAGTCTCGAAAGATCTGTTTTAACCCTATTGTACATGGTGGTCATAGTGACTCTCATAAGTCATCCCCCTGACTATTTTGCTTGAAGAAGCGAGACAAACAGTTCATCTGCCACACTTATAAGCTTGGCTGCAGCTGTATATGCATGCTGGAACTTAAGCAAATCAGAAAGTTCCTCATCTATAGACACTCCAGATACATCCTCACGTCTGGCCTGAAGATCGTTGACTGCTCCGCGCATAAAATCGTGATCCAGGTTTACTGTACGTGTATCTATTCCGATGTTACCCACTAAACTGTGATAGGCATCGTTAATAGTAGAATCGTCAAGATCAGCTACAGGCTTTAAACTTAAATTCTTCATTTCCAGCGCATTGTCGTTATTTGCAGGAAAAAGCCTGCCACCTGCTGGAGTTGCCATCTGTAAGTATGCAGCAAGACCTGAAGTATCATCGGTAATGGCAAAGCGATCGGCACCTCCTGCAGCAAATATCTGAAGCCTGCCATTTTCAATAACAGCCTTTAAATCATTGTTGGCATTTATCAGATCCCTAACATCCTCCAAGGTATCTGTATCTGCATGAA
>JAMOUE010000285.1 GCA_027068235.1 Deltaproteobacteria bacterium
CTCGTCACCAGAAGCATCCGGACCGGCCATAACTTCTTTCCCATTACTTACCACCAAGGGACCTTTACCTGCTCTTCCACCATAGCCTCTTGTTAGCACACAAGGTTTATAGCCAAGGTTATAGAGGTGAGAAGTAATTGCTATTACATGAGGAGTCTTACCAGTTCCCCCTAATGTCAAGTTACCGATGCTGATGACATGGCAGGGAAGTTTTTGAATTTTGAATATACCCTTGGTATAGAGTTGCCTTCTAAGGCGCATTATCGATCCGTACAGAGATGAAAATGGCCTTCCAAGTAGAAAGAGTCTTTCAGTATTATTGTGGCATCTTATCATTTCTCACTATGGTCTCTATCATTTGCACGTATCTAGAAGTTACGCCTCTATGTGGCTCTAAAAAGGACTTGGCTGCCTCTTTAGCCATGCGATACATCTTGTCGTTTGTGAGAAGGCCTTCTATTTTTTGCATCAACTCATTTTCATTTTTCACCATAAATCCCGCTCTCTTTTCAATAAGTGCCATACCAATCTCTTTGCAGCTTTCAATGTAGGGACCAAATATAACAGGCCTTCCATACCCTATAGGCTCAAGTAGATTGTGTCCGCCTACAGGGGCTAGGCTTCCTCCAACAAAGGCAATATGGCAGATGGAGTAGAATTGTTTTAACTCGCCAAGGGTATCCAGAATGAACACCTCATGATTGTTGCTGGTTTGCGGTCTGCTTCGAAATTTACAGCTAAGCCCCACCTTTTTGAAAAGCTTTTCTACTTCCTTGGCCCTTTTTACATCTCGAGGTGCAATAATGAGTCTGAGATCTTGGCATTTCTGCCTCAACTGCAAAAAAGCTTCAAGTATTAGTTGCTCCTCCGGGGCATGTGTGCTTCCTGCACACAAGATAGTGGAGTTATCTGGAAAGCCAGTTATTTCCAAGAGCGACTTGCGAACCTTTGGGGTTATCTGTGGCGGAACGATATCAAACTTAAGGTTTCCAAAGGACTCTATTTTGTTATCCTCTATGCCAAGCTTTTTTAATCTGTAAGCGTCTTCTTGGGACTGCATGCAAAGGCGTGTGAAGGAGTTGTAAAGAAAATGTGCTAGCCCAGGAACCTTTGAAATCCTTTTGGCAGCGCGTGACGAAATACTTCCATTTGCAAGAATGATTTTGCATCCACTTTTGTGAAGTTCCCAAAGAAATCCTGGCCAAATATCGGTTTCGACCAGAATAAAACAGTGGGGACGCAATTTATTTATCACCCTTTTGGTTATGAAAAAAAGGTCAAAGGGTAAAGAAGTGGTCTTTATCTCTTTTTCTCCATATCTTTTTTGAAGGGCCTTAAGCCCGCTTCGTGTAGATGCAGAGACGATAAGGTTTGCCCCTTGAGTGGACGAAGAAAGGGCATCGATAAGTGGTGTTGCAGCATTTAGTTCTCCAAGGGACATGGCATGAACCCATATTCGTGCTCCTTTCTCCTTAATTATCGGTGGGTTAGTGCCTAAGCGGCTTAGAAACTGTTCCTTATACTTTGGATGCAAAAGACCATACAAGCTTGCCACAGGTAGCAATGGACTGGCTGCCACTTGCAATATCTTGTAAAGATTCAGGTATGCCTTTTCTTTTTGCATATCTTAAAAACAGAGATAGGAGCAGAGGGAGCAAAATATGTCCCATTTCCCAGCGGTTTGCCTCTGCACACACTTACTTGTACCATTTCTGGCTCAAGACCTTTTGATTTTGTAAAGGTAATCATCCTTTCGAGGCTTTCAACAAGTATGGTTGAAACAACGAGTATTCCTTCATCTTCTAGGTGTTCCCAAGTCTTTTCTAAAAGATCCTTAGATGTAACTCCTCCGCCAATAAAAATCCTGTTTGGTTTTGGAAGCGCTTT
>JAMOUE010000286.1 GCA_027068235.1 Deltaproteobacteria bacterium
CTTAAGATTTTAAAAGAAAGTGGTCAACCTCCAATAGTGCCGTGTGTAACTGGTTCATACGAGATGTTTAAGCTTATCCCTAAAGAGCTTAGGAGGTTTGTCGCACAGCCTTAGGAGGCTTTGCTAGTATTTATTAGGCTACTTTTTCTCATTTATAATGCGGTAGATGGCCATTTCTAAAACACGAAATACCACTTTTTTCTTTCTTGGACTTTTTATCTTTTCATTGCCGGTTCTTTTTCTGATTTTTTTCCCTCTTGGCAAGCTAATGACAGCACCAAGCTTGACCAGTCTTGTGCAAGCAATCATGGAAAAGGATGTCCAGGCAGCCCTTTTAAGGAGCCTCTTTACCAGTTTGAGCGCAGCCCTTATCTCTGTGGTGTTTGGCACTCCTTTGGCATATCTTCTGGCAAGGCGCAGTTTTACAGGAAAAAAGTTGATAGAAGGGCTGATAGACCTTCCCATTATGATACCTCATCCTGTCATTGGAATTGCGATATTAGGGCTAGCTGCGCGGGATACAGCCCTTGGAAAGTTGCTTGAATGGATGGGGATTCAAATAATGGGTAGTTACGTTGGTATAATATCAGTGCTTACCTTTGTTGGTCTTCCGTTTTTTTTGAATACGGCAAAGGCAGCCTTTGAGTCAGTGCCTATTCGCCTGGAACAAGTATCCATGACCCTTGGCGCAGGGCAGTTGAGCACGTTTTTCAGGGTTACTCTTCCTCTTGCATGGCGTGGCATAGTCCTTGGAATGGTTATGTGTACTGCAAGAGCTATAAGTGAATTTGGCGCAGTTATTGTGGTGGCCTATCATCCTATGTTGGCACCGGTTCTTATATATGAACGGTTTACCGCTTATGGGCTTAAATATTCTCAGCCTGTTGCCGTATGGCTCATATTTATATCGGTATTGTTATTTGTGGCAATGCGGCTCTTATCTCGATCTGCAAGACAGTGGTGATAGATGCTAAATATTAAAGGCCTGTCAGTAAAACTTCCTGGATTTGTCCTTTATGACATAAACCTCCAGGTGGATACGGGAGAATTTTTTGCCATTATAGGACCTACAGGTTCTGGTAAATCTCTCCTTTTGGAAGCCGTCATGGGCCTTTTACCAGGTAATACCATTTCATCAACTGGCCAAATTTTCTTGAAAGATAGAGAAATCACGCATCTTCCTCCGCATAAGCGGGGCATTGGCATCCTCTATCAGGATGTTGCCCTATTTCCACATATGACTGTGGAGGAAAACATCAGATACGGTATAAGGTATCATCGAATTGACAAACAAAGGGTTGAGGAGCTCTTCTCTTTCTTAACAGACAGATTTGGAATAAGACATTTGCTCAAGCGATATCCTGTAAGGATAAGCGGTGGTGAAAGACAAAGGGTTGCTCTTTGCAGGGTATTGATTCTAAATCCTAAGGTTTTGCTTTTAGATGAGCCACTTTCAGCCCTTGATCCTCTGTTTCAACAAGAGATTAGGCAGCTTTTAAGGCAGCTTCACAAGGAGCTTGGTATCACCTTTGTAATTGTTTCCCATAATTTTGAAGAAGTTATGTATTTGGCCAAAAAGGGGGCAGTGATACAAAAGGGACAAATAGTACAGCAGGGGCAGATAGAAGAGATTTTCAACAGACCCGCATCATCATCTGTTGCGCGTTTTGTCGGAGCAACCAATGTTTTTAAAGTGCATAAGAAAGATGGCTGTACCAAGGTCGGTGCATTTCCAATAATACTTGATGACAAGGCAAAATATAGCTCGTTTACTCATATATCTATAAGGCCAGAAAGGATAGTTGCAGGGGTGGATAGACTTAACGATGGTTTGCCTGAAAATATATTTGAAGGAAATGTAGTAGAGATGAGCAGACAGAGTTTTAATGTAAGTCTACGCCTTGAAAGAAGTGATGGAATATTATTTCACGCCATATGGCCCGAGTATTTGGTGCGTTCTCTTGGGATCGGTCTAGGTGGTTCAGTAAAATTTGGTTTTTTCAAAGGGGATGTTGGCACATTTAAGGAGTAAAAGTAAAGTTATCAAGGTTATCGATCCACTTTCTGCCAGGAAACATCAAAGAAAAGGCAGCTATTGATACACTATATTCTAGGGCATCTTTTGGCATTTTTCCTTTAAAGATTGCATCAATAAGGCCTGCATTAAAGGCGTCTCCAGCCCCTGTATTGTCTACAATGTTATCAACACTGCGTGCTGGACACTTGATTACCGTAGTTTTAGAGGCCAAAAGGGCCCCTTTGCTCCCTGATTTTAGTGCTAGTACTGGTGGAATCATTTCTTGAAAGAATGGATGGGGTTTTACTTGGCCATTCCATGCCTTACTTCCAAAGAGCCTTTTGGTAATCACTTCCATTACAGAGCGATTCCCAAACATAGTTTTGAATTCCAAGTCAGATGCAAATAGAAGAGAGGTCCTTTCAAGGATTTCATTAATGGCCTTGAATCCCTTTGATGCATACACCTCGCCAGGATCGAAACTTATCATACATTCTTGAGAGCAAAGTGCGGCAAGTTGGGCCTGGAGGGCAGGTCCCTTATCTTGAACCAGTGAACTCATATGTAGGACATGAGAGTTTTTTAGTACTGTTTCAAGTTTTGGGTTCTCCAGGTTTATCTCTAGGGTTCCTGGTACCACTGCCAAGGCACGATCATTCTTTATGCGGTCAATGACAATTATACACATGCTGCTTCGGCCTGAACGGTTTACCAAGGAGCAGTCCACACCAGCCATTGATTCCAAGAGGAAATCTCCTTCAGAGTCATCCCCCACCGAGCCTATGAAGTAGCAACGATGGTTCATCTTGGCCAAGGCACACAAGGTGTTGGCCGCTGAACCGCCACCACTTTTGGCCAGAAGAGACGCACTTTTTTCAAGAACTTTCAGAAGTTCTTCTGCCATTTCATGTTGAAGTACGCATTCTCTACCTGGTAACAGCGGAAAGCCTGCCTCTTGTATACTTTTAAGGTCGTCTATCTCATAGATGATGTCTAGGTTCAATGCACCACATCCAACAGCAATAATCATGACTATTTTGCTCCAATTTCAAATATTACGTTTAAGGTGAAGATAAATCCAACTCATAAAGAGTGCCAGACAATAATATCAACAAACGCCAACTAGAATAAAACTGCCTAAAATTCCAAATAAATAGAAGGTTTTCAACAATAGATTAGCAAACCTCGTCAATGAAATCTATCGATTGTCCCTTGACAGAATTATCAAAAAAACTCTATAGTGGTAGAAAGTGGTAGAAAGTGGGGTAAAGGGGTGAGGATTAATGTTTCGTGGCAGATCGACCCATAATATTGACTCTAAGGGTCGATTGAGCATCCCAACAAGGTTTAGGGATGTTCTTAAAGCCAAGTACGATAGCAGACTCATCGTTACCAATCTGCCAAATTGCCTGGCCGCTTATCCCATTGAAGAGTGGAATAAAATCGAGGAGCAATTTACCCGTTTCCGGTTTGGTCCTCCAAAAGTTCTTGCTTTCAAACGCTATCTTTTAGGTGCTGCTGTTGAGTGTAATCTGGATGGACAGGGCCGCATCCTTCTGCCGGCCCACCTTAGACAAGGCGCTGAAATCATAAAGGAAGTGGTTCTCGTTGGAATGCTTACATACTTTGAAATATGGAGTAAGGAACTCCTGGAGAACCAGCTTAAGGAGACAAGAGACAATTTTGATGAGATTAGCGATGATATCATCAAAGAATACGGCATCGGACTTTAGTTTGGAACAGCTTCACAAGCCGGTCCTTGTGAAAGAGGTCCTTGCCAAGCTTGCGCCTAAAAAAGGTGGGGTATATTTGGACGCAACACTAGGGCTTGGTGGCCATACTAAGGCCTTAATAGAGGCATGTCCCCATATCAGGAAGGTAGTGGCTTTGGACTGGGACGAAGAGGCCTTGGAGCTTGCCAAAAAGCGTCTGGCACAGTTTGACTCAAAGATAGCCTTTTACCAATCGAATTTTTCCAAGCTGGAGTTGGTATTGTCAGAAGAGGATATTCCATCGGTTGATGGAATAATTATGGACTTGGGGCTTTCTTCGTACCAGTTAGAACATAGTGGCAGGGGATTCAGCTTCATGCGGGACGAACCCCTTGATATGAGAATGGACAGAAGCACAACCATTCTTGCCTCAGACATGGTTAACAAACTGCCTGGAGAGAGGCTTGCCCAATTAATCCAGCTTTATGGAGAAGAACCTTGGGCAAAGAAGATAGCTTCTGCCATAGTAAAAAAGAGGCGCAAAAAGCCGATTTTTTCAACTCTTGAACTTGCTACCATCGTTAGGGGTGCAATTCCTAGACGGTTTCATCCCAAAAAGATTCATCCTGCAACAAAGACATTTCAGGCAATTAGGATAGCCATAAATCGGGAGTTTGAGAATCTTACACAGGCCCTTGAGGCCTCAGCTCGGGTTTTAAAACCTGGTGGAAGAATATGTGTAATAAGTTTTCATTCCCTTGAAGATCGTATTGTGAAACATTTTTTCAGAAGTTGTCCGAGTCTGGAGGTGGTTACAAAGAGGCCAATCAGGCCGTCTGAAGGGGAGATAGTTAACAATCAGCGTGCCCGAAGTGCCAAATTGAGAGTGGCACAGAAGTGCGCTGAGGCCATGGAGGTGAAAAAATGACCATCAAATCAGCAACCATACGTATGCCTCAAAGGCGAGGTTACAGTCCAAGGGCAGTTAGAAGAAGGAGTGGTATCTCAGGCGCTAGTCTTTTCCGTTCTTCTCTGCGTGGATTTCTGGCATTTACTTTCTTGTTACTTTTTCTTGGTCTATCTGTATATACCTCTTACAAGGTGAAATTGGTCGCAAGTGACATTGGAACCCTAGAGGAAAAGTACGCAGCATTACAGCAAGAAAATATTCAATTAAACGCACAATTAGATGGCATGACCTCAAATGTTACCTTGGCAAAATTGGGTAAACGGTTGGGTCTGAGGCCTCCTGCAGAAGATCAGATTATTACTTTGCAGAAGTAGTGCAGTATCAGAGATAAAATGAAAACAATGTTTGTCAGGGGCGGGACCAGCCGAATCCAGGATAGGGAGTTTGCAAGAAAGGTATACACCGTGTCTTTACGAGTGTTAATCCTTTTCCTTATCAGCCTGTCTATTACAGGCTGTTTCGGGGAGAGGGTGTCGGAACAGCAGCATTTAGACAACTCAGCTCTTGCCCCTGGCGTTTCTTCTTCTTCTGATATCTCACCATTTGCCAAGCGTATTCTGGAAAGACGCCCTATTGTGGACAGAGGAGGCACTATCTTATGCGTGTCTAAAAAAGATCCTGACAAAGGGGCCTTAAGAGTTAGGCCTTACAAGGGACTATTTGACCATATAATTGGTTATATAGATCGGTATGGTCGCGGGCTTGATGGTTTGGAATACGTTTATGACAGTTTTCTCCTCTCTAAGGATAGACGAGGGGATTTGGATGATCCCCTTGTCCTTTCCGTTGAAAAGAATCTGCAAGCCATGTGTTATGACAATTTGGCATGGCAGATGAGCCGTCTTAGGGCAAAGGCAGGCTCTATTATTTTGATGGATGTGAAAACAGGTCAAATCTTGGCTATGGCCAACATTGACAAGCGTAATAAAAAACTGTTGCAGACCGAATCCAAGAATTTGGCTGTTGAGGGGCTGGTTAATCCATGGCCAGTGATGCTTACCATTGCTCAGGTACAGGTTTTAGAGTCAAGGTTAAAGGCCCTTGAAAAAAGGGCAGGGGTCACCTCCAAAGAAGACGGTAAAGATGTCCAAAGAAGTAATCTCTTAGAAGATGACGATAACCCCATAGTAAAGATAAAAAGGTGGCATTGGCACGATTTTGGGGAATCTGCAGCCATCTGGACGCGGTTTGATGAGGAAGAGCTCGATAATCTTAGACTCAAGAAGGATCTGCTAACTAGACTTATAAACGTAGGTTTTGGCCAGGAAACCGGTATAGACCTACCTGAAGAGCAACAGGGAAGACTGCCATCAATGCTTTCAGAGCATGTGAGCGGGCTTATTTCATCAACAGCCAGTTCAACACCTATTCAAATACTTTCTGCTTATACAGCGCTTCTCAAAAACGATGGTCCAGTTCAGCCTCGCCTTGCAATGAACATAGGCAGTGAGGATGACAATAGGGATGGTAATGAGTCGGATCAAAGGTCCAAAGGATTGTTTGGGAAAGAGACTCACAAAATGTTGCTTTCCACCTTTGGAGACAATGGTGGACCTTCCATCGCCTCATATTCCTTGGCAGAATGTAACGGAGAAAAAGAGTGTTATCAGGTGATGGGACTTGGCTTTTGGCCCGCTAATAACCCTAAAGTAAGTTATATTAGCGTACTTTTTGATGCCAAATATACTCCAGAGAAGCGTAGAGGGACCCTTGGTAAGATGGTGTCTCTAGCTAGAAAAGGCGTCAAGGCCTTGGGCCTACAGTATAGATTCGCCCTAAACAAGCAACAGAAGGGTAAAGTTACTTCAGAGGTAAACAATGGGCTTACTATGCCTAAGATTATGCCTGATCTTAGAGGGATGTCCATTAGGAGTGCACTTGATGTTGTTGGCCGTTTAGGGATGAGAATTCGAATCTCAGGCACTGGTAAGGTTAAAGAGCAATATCCTAAACCTGGCCGAAGGATTTCAAAGGGACAAGAGTGTGTAATTGTTTGTGTAAAAGGTGCGGTATAGGATAGTGAGAGAGTGAAAGTAATCTAAGGATTAATGAGACTATCAAGGCTTCTTGAGGCTTCAGAAACGTCTTACGCCCTGTTACAGGGTAGTTGTGCGGCGGATATACGCTCTATAGCTGTAGATTCTAGGAAAGTAGTTCCAGGCTCTCTTTTTCTTGCCCTTCCAGGCACAAAGACCCACGGTTTTCAATTTATTGGTGATGCAATAAAAAGTGGTGCAAAGGCCATTTTGGTTCCACATGAATACTCTGAAAAGGCCAAGGCGATAATACCAGAAGACGTAGCCCTCATTTCTGTAGAGGATATCAAAAGGGTGGCGGGAAAGGTTATAAGCTCCTTTTTTGATGAGCCAAGCTCTAAGCTCGAGGTCATCGGAATTACAGGAACAAATGGTAAGACTACATGTTCTTACTTGATAGAAGCTATTCTAAAGGCATATGGAAAGAAAACCGCCGTTTCAGGGACAATATGTCAAAGAATTGGCGACCATGAAACTACCTCTGTCCTTACAACTCCAGACTGTGTCTCCTTTCATTCGTTTTTGAAAAAGGCCCTGGATGCAGGAGCCCAATATGTTATTACTGAAGTTTCCTCACATGCCCTTGATCAAGGTAGGGTGGAAGGCTGCTCATTTGAAGTAGCACTTTTTACCAACTTGACAAGGGATCATCTAGATTAT
>JAMOUE010000287.1 GCA_027068235.1 Deltaproteobacteria bacterium
AAAAATATAAGTTCCATTATGACCTCTTTATAAGGTAATTTGTTTTATACTAAGCACATATCATTAGCCAGCTATATTGTCTAGTAGCTTATGGGGCTTAGGGAGTCTTTTGACCCATTGGCTTGGCTGTCTTATCATTAAGGGGAAATGGAGCAAAAACTTTAATAAAGGAAGGTTTGAAAATGGCAAAATCAAAATGTAAGGCCAGTTTATTATCACCTATGGTATTAACTATTGCAGGCTCAGATCCTAGTGGTGGAGCAGGCCTTCAGCAGGATTTAAGGGTGTTTTCTGTATTGGGTGGCTTTGGTGCAGCAGTGCCTACAGCCCTTACTGTTCAAAATACCTTAGGCGTGTTTGATGTGATGCCCGTGCCTGTTGAAAGCATAGATATGCAGCTACAGAAGATTTTAGAAGATATTCCCATATTGGCAGCTAAAACAGGCATGTTGGTTAATGAAGAGATAGTAAGGAAGTGTGCTGAACATTTGAATGCATTTAAGCCAGAGTTTTTGGTCGTTGATCCTATTATGTATTCAAGTAATGGTCATGTTTTGTTAGATACGCCGGGCTGGGAGGCCATGAAAGAGTTTTTGATGCCTATTGCCGATGTTATTACCCCAAACATGGAAGAGGCAGAGGCCATGTGGGGCAGGCCGGTAAAGGATCTTGATGATATGCGAGCAGCGGTCATAGAGATTCAGGAAAGATGGAAGAAGGCTGCTATTGTAGTAAAGGGGGGCCACTTAGGTGGGGATACAGTTGTAGATGTTTTATGTTTGCCCGGAGGAGAAATTCATGAAATTACTAGAAAGCGGGTGAAAAATCCCAATACGCACGGAACAGGCTGTGCTTATTCCGCTGCATTGACACTATTTTTGGCAAATGGTCTAAATATAGTAGATGCCTGTAAAGCAGCAGCCCACTTTATGACCTTGAGCATAAAGGGTGGCTTTAAAATAGGTGAGGGCACAGGCCCAGTTAATCCTTTGGCCTTTTTAAGAAACGAATATGAAAGGGCAGATGTTTTGGCTGAATTGGATTCTGCGTGGGAATTATTAAGCAGTTATCCATGTAGGAGCCTAGTGCCAGAGGTTCAAATCAATATAGGTTATAGCTTGCCCTATGCTTTAGATATAGATGATGTAGCAGCCTTTCCGGGCAGAATAGTTGCTTATGGTAAGGGAGTGGCAAAGGTTGGCTGTCCATCCTTTGGGGCATCCAGCCACATAGCCAGAATCATTCTTACTGCAATGGAATATGATGCTGCTCTAAGATCAGCCATGAATATCAGATATGACGAATCTTTCCTTAATCGGGCCAAGGAGCTTGGTTATAGCGTTGCTGAGTTTAGCAGAGCAGATGAGCCATCTGATCTAAAAGAAAAAGAAGGCTCTACCTTGATTTGGGGAATTAGGCAGGCTTTTAAGGAACATCAAGGCACTCCTGACGTTATTTTTGATACTGGTGAAGTGGGAAAGGAGCCAATTATCAGGGTGTTAGGCTGTAATCCTGTAGAAGTAGTAGAAAAAGCCCTTGTCATTGGTGGACTAAAATGAAATTAGGTTTTGATGAGTTTGTAGAAGTTGTAAGTAAGCTGGTTTTTAGAGCCAATAATGTTCTTCCTGTAGATGTTCAAAATGTATTGAATTTAAGTCTTGAACAAGAGACAAACTCTACAGCCAAGATGATCTTGTCTATTCTTCAAGAAAATAGTTTGTTGGCCCGGCAAAATTCTCTACCTATATGTCAAGATACTGGAATTGATGTGGTTTTTGTGGAAATAGGGCAAGACCTTACCATTGATTTTAATATAGAAAAGGCTGTTAATCAGGGGATTTCCAAAGGTACAAAGGAGCATTACTTAAGGAGCTCTGTTTGTG
>JAMOUE010000288.1 GCA_027068235.1 Deltaproteobacteria bacterium
TGGCCATTGAGAAGGGGCAAATCGCAAGGCTACTGTTTGGTTGGACAGTGCCTGACAATCCAGACATGATGAAGCCCATGAAAGATGCAGACCTTGCAGGGCTTTTGGAAAAACGGGGGAGTGCTCTCACGGAATTTTTTGATTATATCACTTCTTAAAGAGTGGCATCTAACTAACCAAGATAAGGAGATAAACAGTATGGTTGAAAAGGGAGATAAGGCACCAGAGTTTACATTGAAGGATGGTGAAGGGAACTTGGTGAACCTGTCTGATTTTTTGGGCAAGTGGGTGATCTTATATTTTTATCCTCGGGACAACACCTCTGGCTGCACAAAGGAGGCATGCGACTTTACCGAGCTTCTTCCAGATTTCAAAAACATGGATGCAGTTGTTATTGGAGTTAGCCCTGATACACCAGAAAGCCACAAGAAGTTTGCACAAAAGCATGATATCAAGGTTATTCTCCTGTCAGATCCTGAAAAAGAGGTCCTCAAGGCCTATGGAGCCTGGGGGAAAAAGAAAAATTATGGAAGGGAATATGAAGGTGTGATTCGGTCTACTTTTATCATAGATCCTTCTGGAAATATTGCCTGGAACTGGAAAAATGTTCGTGTTCGCACCAAAAGAAAGGGGCAGGAGATCAAACATGCCCAACTTGTGCGTCAAAAACTGGAAGAACTGGCTTCAGGGGCATCTGTAAAATGAAGATGAGCCTTGAATGCCCCGGCTGTTTTATAAAGCAGACTATTAGAAGTGGCAGGCTCTTTGGGTATTCGCGTGACCTTTTGTGGGAGCTTGTAAAAGACTGTGGCCGGTTCCTTGCAGATATTTCCCCTGAGGTCTCTCCACCGCAAAATGCAGTTGCCCTTTACGAGATGATATCCCTGCGTATAGGGAAGGAAGACCCTTTTGATGAGCTCAAAAAGGAAAGCACCAGACAGGCCTTGGCCATCTATTCAGAGCTAAAGGCCAAAATACAGGCCTCCTCAGAGCCACTTGACGCAGCAATTCGTTATGCAGCCTGTGGCAATGTCATAGATTATGGGGTCTCATCTGAATTCGACTTGATGAAAGAGGTTAGTCAGGCCCTAAAGATTGATTTTTTTCGTTACGAATATGAGAAATTTACAAAAAGGCTGAAGAATGCAGACTGGATCTTATACCTTGGAGACAACTGTGGTGAGACAGTTTTTGACAGGTTGCTCATAGAAGAACTTGGAAGGCCTGTAATATATGTGGTTAGAGGTGGCCCAATAATAAATGACGTAACAGAACAAGATGCCATAGATGCCGGACTAGATAAGGTGGCAAAGATCGTTTCTAGCGGCTGTAAAGCCCCTGGCATAGTATTCGATTGGTGTTCAGAAGAGTTTAAGATGCTCTATAACACAGCCCCTTTAGTCATAAGTAAAGGACAAGGCAATTTTGAAACCTTATCTGATGAAAAGAGGGAAATCTTCTTTCTCTTCAAGATAAAGTGTCAGGTGGTATCTCAATTTGTAGGGGCACCGCTACACAGTATGTTTTTTGGAACTGTAGATGGAATCTAGCCCAATATTGAAAAACTTTTACACCTTCTTGATTAAGACTTGATTTTTGTCATACGCTCATTATATTTCTTTACAGGTTATCTTTAAGATTGGAATTTGGAATGGAATTACAAGGTATATTAGAGAGAGGTTAGTAGCTATATCCTTGATATCTCTGTGATTACTTTTTGAAGATAACCAAATAAGTAGTTTAATGAGTAAAGGGGCGATTTTTTTTAGATGCCCTGTAAAAAGGAGGTGAAAGTAATGCCTGGATTAAATGCAAGGGGGCCTGGTGGCTATGGCCCTGAAACTGGCAGGAGACGTGGTTCATGTTTTGGCCGTGGAAGTGGATCTCAGCAACGAGGTGCATGTCTACAAGGATTTGGACGACAAGGTGGACGCGGACAATGTAGAAGACAACAAGGATGTGGAAGAAGAGGTCTTCTTTCTTCTGGCAATGCCAATGTAGATGAACATGAAATGCTGTTACAGGAAAAGTCATGGCTTGAACAAAGGCTGAATGCAATCAAGGAAAGGCTTTCAAACATGGATTAAGACCGAATAGAAAGCCTTGTCCTGCTTGAAGCTATCAGAAACCTTGGTTTTTCAATCGGCCGAGGTTTCTGGTGGTTATCCTCTCCCGTTTATCTCAACTGTTTCTCTCTTTCAAAAGTACTCGAAAAAAAAATACAGGTGTGTATGATAGCCCCAAAAAACAGGGCGATCTAATTGAGATTTCTGCAAAAGGCCATACTCCAAGGGTTTGTTCACCTCAAACGTGCTAGAGGCTACCATAAAGCCTTGGCACTGGATGAGTTTCGTCCAGAGAAAGTCCAAAAGGTTTTGGTGGTTTCATCAACTGCCATTGGAGATGCGCTGTTTGCAACGCCTGGTATTCGAGCATTACGAAGGCTTTTACCAAAAGTCACCTTAGACTTCATGGTGAGGGATAAGGTGGCACCTATATTCTCAAATTTTCCTTTTGTAGATAATTTAGTGATATACAAAGGCAGATACAAAAATGCCCTAGAGTTATTGTCGAAGATCAAGAGGAAACATTATGATCTGTGCGTTGTCTTTCATGACAGTGATCCATGTCCGGTAGAGGCTGCCTTTGCAGGGGGAATTCCTTTTATCTTCAGGATTGGCCAGAAAGATGAGAAAACGGCTCACCTTCTTAGTACAAGGATTCCTTATGACAATAAAAAACACGCCATAGATCAGAGACTTGAGGTCTTGAGAAGGATTTTTAAGGTTGCTCTTGATTCACCTGATGATCTAAGAATGGAGTTGCCTGTTGCGAAAGGGGACGTTCAGGCCTTTAGGAGCCGATACTTATCTGCTTTCTGCAACAAAGAAGGGCAGGGTGAAAGGTGCAAGGTCATTGCATTTCAGTTTTCCGCCTCTGGCTCCTACAAGGAATGGCCTCAAGAATATTTCATAAGGCTTGGAAGGCGTCTTTTAAAGGCAGAAAAGACATACAACATCCTCCTAATTGGTGGACCTTCTGACAAAAAGAGGGCCAAGTGCATAAAAAAGGCCATTGTTCAAGGTGGCATGGAAAACAGGGTTGTGAATATGGTAGGCGATATAGGCCTTGCCAAGCTACCGGCTGCCTTGGCTGCTACAGACCTACTTGTAACAAACGACACAGGTCCTCTCCACGTAGCCATAGCTGTTGGAACAAGGACGGTTTCTCTTTTTGTACCAACTGATGTAACTAGTACCGGCCCTATTCAGGATCTTCATCTGCACACGGCCATTGTCAAACCAAAACCATGCACGCCTTGCAAGGGCAAATATTGCAAAGATGCCGATTGTATGGGGCTGATTTCTGTTGAGGAGGTATTTGGCTGCGCTGTTAAAGCCCTTTGCTCTTTAGAGTCATGAAAAACGATTCGTTAGATTCAATGTTAAAGAACATCTCTTGGATATTGCCACAAGAGATTGGCAATACACCTATTCTCAAAGATGAGAAGCTTGAGTTGATAAAGGAGCGTCCCCATAGGAAGGTTTTTAAAGGCAAAGACATATTTGTAAAGGCCTTTAGGGTGAGTGTTACAGAGAAGCTTTTGAAAAGGAATGGGGCACTTAAGGAGTTTTCCATAGCTAATTTTCTTTTTGAAAGGGGAAGGGCACCTAGGCCGATAGCCTATGGAATTAGTGGAAAATGGAGCCTTTTTGTTTCAAAAAAGGTGGAAGGGGAAAGCTTGGCAACCTTTTTGTCAAAGGAATGGCCGACTTTGAATAAAAGAGAAAGAGCAAAGTATATTGAAAGATTTAGCCTTCTTCTAAAAGATCTATATGAAACAGGCGTAATGCAGCCTGATTTTCATCTTGATAACGTCTTTATTAACAAGAAAGAAAACGATTTTGTGCTCATTGATCTACATAGGGCAATACTCACTAACTCTACACTCTCTACTGAACAGGCCTGCCAGCAACTTCGATTTGTTCTCCCTCCACTTTCAAGATATTTAACAAGACATGAGATATTAAGGGCAGTGGCCTATCTATCCAATTGGCTACAGCCTTTGAAAAAAAGAGACAAGCGTTTTTCCATACACGCCCTTTCCTGCAAGGATGTTGCTGCCAATTGCCATAAAAAGTTGGATAGGAGGCTTGCCAACTCAACGGTCTCAAAGGGATTTGGCAGCCGTCATAGGGTATTTCTTGCGCCTTCAGTTGACGAGGGTATGGCAGCTTCGCTTTTTAAGTCCATATTTGAAAATAGGGATTCGATTCAAAATATACCTGAGACCGAGATAGTCAAAGATTCAAGACACACCTTTTGTTTTAGACTTAAAATTGATAAAAAAACATTGTTTATCAAGTGTTATAGAAGCTCAGGGAATATAAAAAGTATATCTTATCTCTTCAGACAACCGCGTGTCATAAGGTCTTGGCGTGCTTCCTGGCTTTTAAACTATCTTGGGATAAAGACCATTTTACCCCTAGTTGCCATACAAGGAAAAAATCCATGGAATCACATCTATGGGCTCACAGCATATCCGTGGATCGATGGTCTGTCTGGCATCAAGGATAGAGTGCGAAAACTGCTCGAAAAAGAGGATGAGCGCCATCATTTATTGAATAGCCTTGCCCTTTTTATATGGAATATGCATCAAAAAGGCGTTCAGCATGGAGATTGCAAGATAA
Organism: Deltaproteobacteria bacterium; assembly: GCA_027068235.1. Classification (GTDB taxonomy): domain Bacteria; phylum Desulfobacterota; class Dissulfuribacteria; order Dissulfuribacterales; family QOAL01; genus JAADCZ01. Next base: position 4,692 of record JAMOUE010000288.1, read on the forward strand.
CGAATTTTGTGATCTCTAGAGCTACTAAAGCTAATATGGATTTTGCCATCTTTGACTTGGACGCCATAAAGTTTACAACTTCACCACTATCTGACAGGCAGCGTATGAAGGATCTTGAAGTCATGGCACGATCTCTAGGGAAGATTGCAGATCCTGGGCTAGATATGGCCTCTTTGTTTTTAAAGGCGTACTGCAGATTTCATGTCCCCTGGCAAGATAAAACAAGATAAATAGAGAGAGTTACACATTCCATCTTAGCATTTCCTGATGGGTCAGGTGGTTTTCTTTTCCCTCTCCTTTTGCTGACGTCTCATGCGTAGATACAGCACCTGGCGGCTAAATATGTGCTCTATGAGCTTTTCTTGGTCATCTTCTGTAATCCAGATGAATTTGAGCCCTACAAAACAGCCATCTTTCCTCTTTTCTGTTCTCACCACTTGACCGAAACATGTAAAAAAATAATGTTCAGGCAGTAGCCCGATGGAGAGATTCAAGAGCGTTCCCTTGCTAAGTTTTTCTTTTGCTAGAAATCCTAGCCCCTTAGCGCTTAGATCAACTTTATAGAGCTTGTTTGGTATGGTGTCTTTCTCGCACGTTTCTTCAGTGCTGATAAGTCCAAGAATCATGTTGAGTTTTTGATCAATGATTTCCAACACGGCTGCAAGGTCTTTGTCCTTGTCTTTGATGTTTTTAAGATGGGCCTTTATATCCTTTTGGAACGTAGGGTGGCACGAATCTACCCACGGATCATCAACACCGTCCATGTATTCTCGTACCTGCCTTTTGTATTCCTCAACAGTTACAGGATGATAAGATAATAGAATCCTATCCTTTATTCGTATTGAACTTCTTTTTTCTTTGCCTTCTTTACTCATAGCCTAATCCATTGGAAGTGGTTCTTGTTTCAATATGCCCTTTTGATCAAGTGGTCTTACTTCAAAATCATCAGGATTGTTGGGCTGCATAAAGACTATTTCTACTCTTCGATTTTTGGCCCTGTGTTCTGGTGAATCATTTAAAACCAGGGGACGACTGTCACCAAAGCCAACGGCTGCCATTCTTTGTGGATCTATAGTGTGTAGACGCAACAGATAAGTAACAACGGTGGCAGCTCTTGCGGCAGACAGATGCCAATTTGACTCAAATGTTCCTCTAACAGGAAGGTCATCAGTGTGCCCTTGAACCGATATCTCACCTGGCACGGTTTCTATTATGCCTCTAATTTTGTCCAATATGGGTTTTGATCTTTCAAGGAGCTGATCACTTCCTGGAGGAAATGTAATTTCGTCTTTTAGACGGAGTATGACCTTATCACTTAGGGCCTCAACATCTATTTCCCCCTTTATAAGCTCGAGTTTTATTGCCGACTTTATCTTTTCAAGGATGACGTCAACAGAAAAAGGTGGGGTAAAATCCCTAGAAACTATATCTATACCCTTAGGTATCTCAAGAGTGAGATCTTCACGCTGCACACCAAAGGCCTTTTCCAGTGAACCTGCAACTTCCTTATACATGGCTGGATCAGTTGTAGAAAAGGAGAGAAGCAGAACGAAAAAACATAGAAGCAAGGACATGAGGTCACCAAAGGTGACCATCCACATGGGTGCGCCTTTAGGGCATTCGCATTTTTTACCCATGTCTATTCGCCTCCACCTTCGTCACTGGCAGCTCCTCTGGCCTTTGGAGGAAGGAAGGTTTTTAAGAGCTCTTCAAGTACCCTTGGGTTCAGGCCTTTTTGAAGGCCGAGCACGCCCTCTAACACCAGCCGCTTGTTGAGTTCTTCTTCTTGACTTCTTCTTTTTAGTTTGTCAGCAATGGGTAAGGCAATCAGGTTTGCCATGATTGCTCCATAAAGGGTGGTCAAAAGGGCAACAGCCATGGCCGGGCCGATGCTTGAAGGATCTGACATGTTTCCAAGCATGTTAACCAGTCCTACCAGGGTTCCAATCATACCAAATGCAGGTGCAGCATCTCCAATGGCATCGAAGATTCCCTTTCCAAGACTGTGCCTTTCAAGTGTGAGTTCTATCTCTTTTTCCATTACGTCCTGGATAAAGTCTGCCTCATGACCGTCAACACAATACATTATTGCCTTTTTTAAAAATGGGTCCTCAATGGGCTGTTTCTCTAACTTTAAAAGCCCTTCCTTCCTGGCAATGTTCGAGAGGTTTACCAATTCCTTGATGATTTCCTGTGGTGGCTTTGTCTTGGCAAAAAAGGCGTTCATGGCAACACTGATGCTTCCAAGCACGTCTTGTAGGGTGAAACGAATGAATGTTGCTGCAATCGCACCTCCAACAACTATGAGAATGGAAGGAACGTCTATAAATGCAGTTATGCTCCCACCAAGAAAGATAGCAGTAAGGATAAGAACTATGCCAAGAACTAGGCCAACTACAGTACCTATATCCATAAGCTCAATCAGACTCCTTGTAAAACAGCAGGGAAAGAGGCTGTTTTGGTCAAAAATTAATTAAACAGTTTCTTCTTTTTCTTAATCGGAATTATTGGAAAAATTTTAAATGCCTTTTTGCGATGTCTCTAAAAGGAATGACAATTTCTTAGAAGAGAACCTTCCTCTCTTGGCAAGTTCAGGTGCAAATACAGAGACCATGAATTCATAAACCTGGATCTGCAGTTCACTTAAGAACTCACAACGTTTTTTATCCCTTTTGGTACAGCGTTTAAAGGCCT
>JAMOUE010000289.1 GCA_027068235.1 Deltaproteobacteria bacterium
TTGAAAAATAAACAATAGAAGCGGAAAGCATTGTTCCAATAACCGCTGCCAGCGACAGATATAACGGCATGGTAGAATTTGTCCTTCTAGCCCACTCTATGCCAATGGCACTAAAAACGGCAGCATGGACAATATTATCTCCCCAGAAATCGAGCACGCCTCCAAGCCTGCTTTCCATAAATTTTATCCGTGCAATCTCCCCATCACAGCCATCAACAATGGAATGGAGAAGGAAAAGCAACGAACCAAGTATCTGCCAAAAGCCCTGACCAATAGAGATGAAAAAGGCTCCAACAAGGCCGATAATGGTTGAAATGACAGTTATCTGATTGGGGGTTATTGAAGTATTTACCAATCTTTTTGAAAGAAATAGGGAAATCCGCCTTTCCACATGCTTTGACATGAAGCCTTCAGTATCTTTAACAAGGCCATCAAAGAGGCGTCTTTCCGCCCTTCTAATATCGTTCTCATTGGCAACAGGAAGAATATCTCCATTGCAAGACAACTCTCTTGGCTCAAGAGATGTTGCTAGAAACCCTTTAAGAGAGTGAAAACCATTTGGGCCAAAGGCCTTGGCAAGCTCAGAACAGTCATCAGATGGTCTGAAGATAAACATACCTTTCAAGTCAAAAAAAACACCCTCTGGCACATCTTCCTGCCTTACCCTTTCAAGACAAGAAATATCTGGCAACACACTAGGGCTACAGACCACTACTGTCTGGAACCCGCAAGGCAGCATGGACGGTTGAGTCACTGCCACATCATCTGGAAGTTCTTTTTCCAGAAGACTATCTTTCTCAACTATGAAAACAGGGGTCAGGCCAGAACGAAGGGCGTTATGATAAAGCCTTTCCCATAAGAAAAGACCAGCAACCTTTGCCCTTAAGAGCCTTTCTTGGCCATGGGCAGGAACTAGAAAAAGAACTGACATCCCTTTAAGCCTTAAGAGTGCCTTTTATCCAGAGGCTCAAGCCGTACACGTTCATTGAGTTCGTTGGCCTTTTTACAGCCTTCAAGGATGGTCAAACATGAAGAGGCTTCTTTGAAATTCCTGCCAAACCTTCCAGGATCTGTAACCTCATCAATAAATTCCCGTAATACGCCATAGTACCACTCTGGATGATGTGAACCCTTTGAGAGCCCTTCAGCGAACTGGATATTAAAACTGTCCTTTTTGCTGTCCACCTTGATGCAGTCGTCAAGACAGCGCAAGGTTCCATCTGTTCCCTTTATAACTATGGTATTATCTCGTTTATCTCCAGCCCAGGTGAAAAATAGCCTTGCCTTTGCACCTGAAGGATAAAAAAGGACAACCTCTGCAGTATCTTCTACTGGTATTTTGTCAAATTTTCTATTCTCTAACCTGCATTCCACCTCTACAGGATTCTGTCCCATCCATTCATTTACAAGATAAAAGGCATGCCAGCCATGATCGACTAGGATTCCTCCACCTGCAACCTTTGGATCTAAACGCCAGTTGTTGCCGTTACCATTGTCACTCACTGCTATGGAAGGTTTAACTCGTATTACCTGATAGCTAATTTCCTCTATATTCCCCAGGGAACCTTTTTTCACTGCCCTTGAAATCTCCTGGATTATTGGTGAATAGCGCCAGTTATGGACAGTGACTACACAGCGGCCTGTTGCGTCAATAAGGCTCCCGATCTCCAAAAGCTCATTACTGTTCAACACAAGGGGCTTTTCACACAAAACATGCTTTTCTCTGGACAGGGCCTCTTTTATAAATCTGGCGTGCATGGCAGGCGGCGTGGACACATCTACAAAATCTATAGGCTCTTTTTTAAGCAACTCTTCTGCCGATGTGTAAAACCTGCTTCCATCTAGAAGCCTCTTGTTCAGATCCTTTCTTTCAAGACAA
>JAMOUE010000290.1 GCA_027068235.1 Deltaproteobacteria bacterium
CAGCACCTGTGGTGGTGAAGTTTGTGCCTCTGTTTCTGATATGGTAGATGGAGTTTCATCGACATAGGGAGGGGTGGGCCCAGGTATCTCATCTGGAGCTTCCAACATTTCGATTTCTGAGAAATCATCTGCCACAGAGAAGTCAGTATCTGTTTCTTCCGGGAGTAAATCTTCCTCTGACTCTAGATCAGATTCTTCTGGAAGATCGAGAGCGTCTTCCTCTATCTCTACAGAAATGATAGACTCAGGTGAGGTTTCATCTTCTGTTATTGTATATGCTGGCTGAGGTGATGGCTGTACGATAACAGTTTCTTCTTCTTGTTCTATCTGTACATCTTTTTTTGCTTCTTCTGCTGGAATTTCTTCTTCGTCAGATATGGATGTTTCTTGCCGCGGCCAATTGAATTTTTGGGCAATGAGGATGAGGATTGCCAAAACGGCCAAGGCCAGGAAGGGGGCTATTACCCAGGTTAGGTTGAAATGACGGGCCGAGTTGGCAGATAGTTTATAATCTGAGGTAGGGGATGAGAGATGAAGATCAGATGCCAGCAATCGCAGATAGGCAGCATCGGCAGGTTTTTTGGTCTCCACTGATTGGGCTAATTCATCTAACATGGCTGCCAGTTGTTCTGGCTCCCAATAGCGTAGCCGTTTGGCCGCGGTACGCAGGTCTCCTGTGGCTCCGTAGCTTTCGGCGGTCATCAAAATGTAGTCGTTGATGACTTCAGGATGGAGTTCGTTGGGGTAATTGTCGGTGGAAGCCGCAGGAAACAGAACCCACCCTAACAAAAACCACCCCACAACCATGCCAATTACAAAGATAGCGGCATTGCGCAAGAATGGATGATTCAGATGTTTAGCTGATAGATAACTGACATCGTGGAGATATTTATTGCGCTTACTCATGGGGAATCAGGGGGAAGGAGAAAGTGGGGGATTGGGGGAGATCAAGATTTATTGTGTGCCGCATGGAGGAGATTGGTAATGTATTTTTCTGGTGCTTGGACTGCTACTACCCGACCACGGGCGCATAGTTCATCTTGGGCCAAAAGATCAATTTCGATGATAACTTTGCGCTCTTTGATTTCCACAGCTCGTCCGCGCAATTCCAGTTCTACGCCCAGAGGAGTTGGTTTGAGATAATCTACATGCAATGAGGCTGTAAGAAAGCGAAATGGAGGACCAGCATCATCCATTTCACGTCCAGCAGCGCGATAGGCGTAGGCAGCAGCTGATCCTGTGCCATGGCAGTCGATGAGAGATGCAATGAGACCGCCATACACATAGCCTGGAATGGCGATATGATATGGTGCGGGAGTGAACCAGGCTACAGTTTCGTCACCATCCCAATAGCTCTGCAAATGGTGACCATGCTCATTCAATCTACCACACCCATAGCAATAGGCCAGATGATCTGGGTAGTAGTCCTGGAAAGGTTTTTGCGAAGCAATTATAGATTCTTTACGCTGAAGTTCCATAGTGGGCCAAGATGAATGAACTGAGGAATTGAAGTAATTCAAGAGAGAGTATAATCTTTTTTTTGAGTTATGTGAAATCGAGACTTACCCTGGCAAAACAACCATTTGCATGATTCATTAGTTTTGTATACAATGTTGTAATCTTCAGAAGATTTGAAAAAGGGAATATCTTCCATGGATACAATTATATAAAATATCATAAATCGATAAAAAACTTTGTCATTATTTTGTAAAGGAGGTTCACTATCTGGCAGATTTTTTGATAGCATTATCTTTTTTGATAGATAGCAAAATGTAACTTGTTTGTCATTGAGGGATTGTTTTTCCCTCTTTCGTTACTTTAGTTTAGTGACTGTCCGCTTCTCAGCTCAAACTCATTGTCGTTCATCATTGC
>JAMOUE010000291.1 GCA_027068235.1 Deltaproteobacteria bacterium
AAAGATAGCCGTTGCCCGCGATAAAGCCTTTTGTTTTTACTACGAAAGAAACCTTGAGATATTAAGACGGTTTGGTGCAGAACTCGTCTTTTTTTCTCCACTTGATGGTGACGTCTTTTCTGAGGATATAAGCGGAGTGTATCTTGGTGGAGGGTATCCAGAGCTTTATGCACATAGGCTTGCAGAAAATAAGAGGCTGATTCACATGCTGAGGGAAGGTGTAGAACGTGGTTTGCCTGTTCTTGCCGAATGTGGTGGCTTCATGTTTCTTGGCAAAGGCCTTGTGGAGGGTAATAAATTTTTTAAGTGGTGCGATTTATATAATAGTGTTTTTGAAATGGCCAAAAGGTTTCAGGCCCTTGGTTATCGTCAGGCAGTATTACAAAGCACTTGTCTTCTTGGAACTAAGGGAACCCGGTTCAAAGGGCATGAATTTCGTTATTCCAAGCCCATCAATAATATAGACTCTTTGGCTTCAGAACGACTGACCGTGCGTGATGCAACAGGTGCCCAGATTGATTTGCCCCATTTTATATACAAGAACGTATTTGCCAGTTATATTCATATACATTTTGATAGCAATCCAGATGTTGCTGCAGCCTTTGTAAAAAGGTGTATGGAATACGCCCAAGGTGATAACACAAATTAGAACCATAGTAAGGGACCTGGTTGTAAGATGGGTCAAGTTGGTGATTCGGTGGCCAAGGTTAGTGCTTTTTACCGGCATAGTCCTTGTCACTTTGTCGGCTTATTACTCTGCAAGTAATCTGGGCATAATTACAGACACCTCGGTAATGCTCTCAAAAGACCTTGGGTATCTAAAGGTCTATCGCCACTTTAAAAAGGAGTTTCCCCATTCCTACAATCAGATTGTCATATTGATAGAGGGGCTTACTCCTGACCTTGCAATGGATGGACGAGATAGGCTTGCACGTTCATTAAGAAACAGATCTGACCTATTTCCATGGGTATTCTTGCCGGGAGATGATAAGTTTTTTAAGAAAAATGGGCTTCTTTTCCTCTCGGTTGAGGAACTTGAAGATCTGGCTGATAGCCTCGCCAAGGCCCAACCAATTCTTGCAAGGATTGTTGAACGGACAGACATTGCCAGCTTTTTTTCTATCCTTTCAGATGGGCTTGTAGAAATGAGAAAGGGCCAGCATATGAACCTGCAGGCCGTTTTCTCTGAGCTTGATCGCACGTTCAAGGCATTAGAAAGAAATAGGTTTTACCAGATGTCATGGGTCAGGCTCATGTCTGGTAAAGGCAGTCACAATTTACGGCAATTGATCCTTGTCCAACCTAAGGTGAGTTACGATGCCTTGCTGCCTGGCAAGGAGGCTATTGAAACCATAAAACATATGACCAAGGAGTTAGGGCTTACACCTGAAAGGGGAGTACAGGTCATGCTCACTGGTGATATACCAATGCAGTATGATGAGCTCAGGAGCGTTACCAAAGGGGCAAAGATGGCTGGTATGCTCTCTCTTTTGATGGTGGGCTTTGTACTTTTGTCTGGGCTTGGCTCTGTCAGACTTGTTATTGCAACGTTGGCTTCCCTGGTTATGGGGCTGATTTTTACTGCAACCTTTGCAGCCTGGGCAATAGGACATCTTAACATGATATCCGTTGCCTTTGCGGTGCTTTTTATAGGCCTCGGTGTGGACTACGCCATTCATTTTTGCCTTCGCTATAGGGAATTGCTTCTGTGTGGCCAAAGCTCAAGAGAGGCAATTGTATCAGCGGCAAGGGATGTTGGACCCTCTCTTGTCTTGTGTGCCATTACAACTAGCATAGGCTTCTACAGCTTTATGCCTACTGATTTTTCTGGAGTCGCAGAGCTTGGGCTGATCTCAGGAACGGGTATGT
>JAMOUE010000292.1 GCA_027068235.1 Deltaproteobacteria bacterium
AAGAAGGAGACCAAGAGACAATGTGAAGATTTTATTCATAACAGCTTGTAATCACAAGATAAATCTTACAAAAATCTACTAAACACACAAAACTTTCAGTTTGCCAGGAAGAATTTTCTCTGCATATCTTTTACAACCAGGCAGCTATTACCCGCTCAATACCAGAAAGATCCTTAAACACGTTCACTTTTCGATAACAATTGAGACCCTTCACGAATTTCATCACGTCCTGCCACTGGTTAATACCAATCTCACATAAAATAACCCCATTTTTACTTAAATAGTTTGGAGCCTTGGCAAAAAGTGTTTTTATCTCAAAAAGGCCAGAATCATCCCTTGAAAAAAGAGCTTTTGAAGGCTCAAATCTTTTCACATTGTCTTGCAGCAGGTCTATATCTTGTATGGAAACATAGGGGGGATTCACTGTTATTACATCTGCCTTGAAACCTGTCTTAAAACATCCAAACCAATCACTACAAAGAAGAAAAATTTGATGTTTATCTCCAAGAATCTTTGTACAATTTTGTTTTGCAAGAAGTAGGGCATCAAAATTTATATCAGTAAGAAGACCTTGAGACTCTGGCCACTGATGAGCCAAAGTAATGCCAACAGCGCCTGTTCCAGTTCCAAGATCCACAAATCTCCTAACTTCCCTGCCTTCAAATGCATCCAAGGCCTTTTCAACAAGAAGTTCCGTCTCTGGCCTTGGAATCAAAGCAACAGGAGAACAAAGAAAAATGTGGTCCCAAAATTCCTTTTCACCAATTATGTAGGCGATCGGCTCTCCATTCAACAGACGTAAAACCTGGTTAGAAAATACACTGACTTGTTCAGGGGTTAGAATCAGCTCTGGATGAGCTAAAAGATATTCCTTAGATTTTCCAACAATCTTTGAAAGAAGTATTAAACAGTGGAGCCTAGGAGACTCTATTCCATGAGACTGTAAAAAAGTGGCCTTTTCACGCAAAAGCAAGCCTGCAGTACGGCCTTCTTTTCTATGCAGCAGATCTATTTTCTGACGGTTGTTCCTTTGTGCTTTGGGCAAGGGCCTTTGCCTGAAAGTGGGTACCAAGGGCTTCAATGATTTCGTCTATCTCTCCCTGCATTATATCTTCAAGCTTGTATAGGGTCAGCCCAATACGGTGGTCGGTTACCCTGCCTTGAGGGAAATTGTAAGTACGGATACGTTCACTTCTATCTCCAGAACCGACCATGGACCTACGCTCCTCAGTAAGCTGCTTTTGCTGTTCCTGCTGCTTCAGCTCGTAAAGCCTTGCAGCAAGCACCTTCATTGCCTTGGCCTTGTTCTTGTGCTGGCTCCTTTCATCCTGACACTGCACAACAAGGCCCGTTGGGATGTGGGTTATTCTTACAGCCGATTCCGTCTTATTTACATGCTGTCCACCAGCTCCAGAGGCCCTATAAACATCAATTCTTAGATCCTGAGGATTGATTTCCACATCAACCTCATCGGCCTCTGGCAAAACTGCAACAGTCACTGCAGAGGTATGGATACGCCCCTGGGTCTCTGTTTCTGGCACCCTTTGTACCCTATGTGTTCCACTTTCGTATTTAAGCCTGCTGTAAACCTTATCTCCAGATATTAAGGCAATGACCTCCTTATATCCTCCAATACCGGTCTCATGTGCAGAGAGAAGCTCTACCTTCCACCCTTTTTTTTCAGCATATCTGCTATACATACGAAAGAGGTCTGCAGCAAAAAGGGCTGCCTCATCTCCACCAGTACCAGCACGAATCTCAAGAAGGATATTCTTTTCGTCGTTTGGATCTTTAGGTAGCAGCAGAACCTTTAGCTTCTCCTGTAGCTGATCAGACTCCTTCTCAAGAGACTCAAGTTCATCCTTGGCAAGTTCTCGTATCTCTGGATCGGAGTCATTCAGCATCTGCTTGTTCTCGTTGATCTCTTCTTGAACACGCAGATAACGATCATAAGTCCTGACAATCTCACCAATGTCAGAATGTTCCTTGGCAAGTTGCCTATAGGTCTTCTGATCTTTAATGACATCAGGATCACTGAGCTTGGTTTCAAGCTCTTTGTATCGCTCTTTTATATCATCGAGCCTTGCAAACATATTTAATTAAAAAGAAGGGATATTCCCTTTCTACTGTTCCTTGCTCTCCATTTTCTTTCCATATTTTCTCATGAACTTTTCAACACGGCCAGCCGTATCCACAAGCTTCTGCTTGCCTGTAAAAAAGGGATGGCACTGGGAGCAAATTTCCACTTTTATCTCCTTCAGTGTAGAACCAACCTGAAACTCGTTTCCACAGGCACACCTTACATTTGCAAGATGATACTCTGGATGTATGTCCTTTTTCATAACATGACTCTCCTACATAAAAATTAAAAAAATAAAGATTTTAAACGGCTTTCTTTTATAAGAAATCGGCTATTTTAGTCAAGAGATTATTTGGACAAAATCATCAAATATATCTTATTTATTCATAGAGGCTAAAAACTCCTCATTACTTTCAGTATCCCTCATCTTGTCCAAGAGAAACTCCATACTATCTATTGGATTTAAAGGAGAAAGGAGTTTTCTAAGAATCCAAACCCGATTGAGAACTTCTGGTGCCAAAAGAAGTTCTTCCTTTCTGGTACCAGACTTGTTGATATCTACTGACGGGAAGATCCTTTTCTCTGTAAGTTTTCTATCAAGATGTATCTCCATATTGCCAGTACCCTTGAACTCTTCAAATATCACCTCGTCCATTCTGCTACCAGTGTCGATCAAGGCTGTGGCAATAATCGTAAGGCTTCCTCCCTCTTCAATATTTCTTGCTGCGCCAAAAAACCTCTTCGGTCTGTGAAGCGCATTGGAGTCAACACCACCTGAAAGGATCTTGCCACTTGGAGGCACAACCGTATTGTAAGCCCTTGCAAGCCTTGTGATACTATCTAAAAGTATAACCACATCTTTTTTATGTTCTACCAGCCTCTTGGCCTTTTCGATAACCATCTCAGAAACCTGCACATGCCTCTGGGCAGGCTCATCAAAAGTAGAGCTTATGACCTCGGCATTAACAGAGCGCTGCATATCAGTAACCTCTTCAGGCCTTTCATCAATAAGCAGCACGATCAGAAAAACCTCTGGATGGTTATAAGAGATTGAATTGGCAATGGACTGAAGAAGCATGGTCTTTCCAGTACGTGGTGGAGCCACAATCAATCCCCTTTGTCCCTTGCCAATGGGGGTCATCAAGTCCATAATGCGGCCACCCAAGTTATCTGGAGTGGTTTCAAGCTTAAGCTGTTCCTGCGGATAAAGAGGGGTAAGATTGTCAAAGTGGACCCTTTCAAAGGCCCTTTCCGGTGGATCAAAATTAAGTTTTTCCACCTTAAGCAGGGCAAAATACCTTTCTCCCTCTTTTGGAGGCCGTATCTGACCAGAGATGGTATCTCCCGTGGTGAGATTGAATCGTCTTATTTGCGATGGCGAAACATATATGTCATCGGGACCAGGCAAATAGTTATAGTCTGGACTCCGCAAGAATCCAAAACCATCTTGAAGTATCTCTAAGACTCCGTTGCCATAAACCGTTCCATTTTTCGCCGCCTGAGCCTTTAATATGTTGAATATGATATCTTGCTTTTTTCTACTATGGGTGACATCTATTCCAAGATCATTGGCTATCTTGAATAAATCACTTACACTTTTCTTCTTCAGCTCATCTAAATGCAGAGTGGGGGGAATTTCTCCCTGCCCTACCCTTTCAGCAGCCTCTTTTTCGCCTTTAGCCCCTGATTTTCCACTATCTGCTTTATCTTTATGATTCTTTTTTTCAGCAGACTGATCCTTGTTATTCGCCTTTATACGCCTTGCCATAAAATACCTCTGGTCGCTTCGCTCTAAGTCTAAATTTTATCCTTTGGGAATTTGATCAAGAAATCTAACTTACTTTTTCCAAAAATCATACCTTGTGGCGTTGGTTTAATTTATACTTAAACCAACAGGCCCCATCCTATAAAAATTCCACTGCCTGATTTTTTGCTGTGGAGATCGCAGTCTTTGGTGGTAAGCTGTTCTGATAACCAAGCTTGATGAATATTCATATAGCCAGTTAACTAGGTCTCGTCAATACATTTTTGATGGAAAATATGTTAAAAATACCTAATTTACTAATGGTGAAGACAAACCATCACAACCTTGATGCCATCCACTTTTCGAAAAAAACTCCACAAGATTACAAAGGGTCTCATTAACAGGCGTTTTTACTCCATAACACTTGCCTATTTTAACCACAGCACCATTAATAAAATCTATCTCCGTTTTGCTTTTCTTAAGCCTATCTTGCAACATTGACGAAATGTTCTCACCAGTATCCCTGCACACTTTACGTACAAATGTCAAAACGTCTTGAAACTCCATTCTTATATCAACGCCCGATCCTTTCATCACCTCAAATGCCTCTGCAACCGCCTGTTCTTGAATAGAAAGAAGATGAGGATAATCTAGTAGTTGGCCATTTCTAAGGCAACTAATACAAGTCAAAGCATTTATGCCTATATTTACAAGAAGCTTCTTCCAAAGAATAGGATAAATATCATTGACCAAGGAACATGAAAAACCACATTGGTCAAGAATATCAGCCAACTTTTCAAGTTTTTTTGTTGGAGTACAATCCTTGTTAAACATGCCTACAAACGTACTACCAGAACCGGCGTGCATCACAGTATCAAAGTTCCTTTTATTGGCACCATGCATGGTAACGCCAAGGGCAAGATTCTTTTCCTGAATAACCTTGGCCAAGATATCTCCTACTCCAATTCCATTTTGCAGGGTAACTACTACCGTATCTGCACCACACAAGTGCTCAAAAGCATCCAGTATATCCTCGGTTTGGAAGGCTTTCACTAACACAAGAACGACATCTTGCACTCCAAGCTCCTTTGCATCCACAGAAACATAAGGAAAGGCCTTCATTACAGAATCTGAGCCTGGCAACAATAGTCTTAAACCGCTTTTATTTAGTTTTTTGGCCCTTTTGGGATTATGATCTAAGATGGTAACAGATGATAATTTTTGCCATATTTTGACAGCAAAAAGTATTCCCAGGGAACCAGGGCCTATTATTGTAATCTTTTTTACTTCCATGGCGAAGGTATATTTTTAAAATCTCTGGAGACTTAACCTTGACATTGACCTTTTGGCTTAGTAGAGAAAACAAATCTCTTCAGTATTTTTGAGGCCGATTCAAGTCGTTAAATTTAACCATTCTGGCAAGAATCTAGTTCGTGTCAAAGTGGTTATAAATCAAAAACAGGCAGGAGGCAATCCATGCTAGTAAAAGAATGGATGGCAAAGGACCCCATCATCATAGACGAAAATACTTCTATCATGAAGGCTACGCAGATAATGAAGGAACATGGAATCAGACGTATTCCTGTGGTGCGTGACAGCAAGCTGATAGGTATAATCAGTGACAGAGACATAAAAGAAGCAGCCCCATCCAAAGCCACGTCCCTCGACGTTCATGAACTCTATTACCTTTTATCTGAGATAAAGGTAAAGGACATAATGACTCCTGACCCAATAACCTTGCGCGAAAATGATTCGGTAGAAAAGGCCGCAGTGATAATGTTGGAGAATAGGATTAGCGGAATCCCTGTGGTAGATGACAACTACCATGTTATTGGCGTCATCACCCAGACAGACGTATTTAAAGTCATGATCAGCATAACAGGAGCCTATAAAAGTCCTATTCAGATTGCCTTTGAAATGGAAGATAGCCCAGGCTCTCTCAATAAACTTTTGAACATTATCAGGGAACAAGGTGGCAGAATTGTTAGTGTGCTTACTTCTCACGAGAATATGCCTGAAGGCAAAAGAGAAGTCTATGTAAGGCTACAGGATATGCCGGATGAGGAATTAAACAAACTCGTTGAAACGCTAAAGAAAGAATTTAAGATCCTATTTGTTATTAAGGAAGACCTGAGAAACATACCTAGAAAGAGATAGATAGGAAGTTTATAGTTAACTAGGTTAACTTCGGACTACCTCTAGACACTAAAACTTTCTTCAAAGGGCAAGATGTTCTAGAAGTAATTTTGTTGCTAATGAGAGTTATTTGTAGAGCAGAAGCCATTTGGAAAAGATAGTGCCTAGAGGTAGCCTTTTGTCAAAGACACATTAAGAAATAATTATCAAATATCTTGTTAAATGTCTCTTTGCTACTTGCCAAATCCCATTTAGATGTGATTTTTTCTGAAATTTCAATGTTTAAAAAGAATAAATAATTTCATTCTTGACTCTTTATGATTTTTCTTTTAATTAAAAAGAGTTATCATTAATTGTTAAAATTTTCCGTTGGAAGAGAGCAAAAAAATGACTTTGACAAAAGCCGACCTTATAAACAAACTTTATGAATCAGAAGTCTTATCCAAAGCAGAGGCTGTGGAGGCGGTTGAAACAGTCATAGAAATCATTAAAGAGACATTAGAAAATGGAGAAAATGTTTTAATAAGTGGTTTTGGCAAGTTTACCGTTAAAGACAAAAAGGCACGCCGAGGTAGAAATCCACATACTGGGGAGGATCTCATCTTGGCACCAAGAAGGGTAGTTACATTTAAGCCTTCTGGAGTTTTGAGAAATAAAATCAATCAGGGTTGATATGTTTTCTCTATAAAAGGGCTGTTTTCACACTGAGTGACCTTGCTCCACAACTGGCCGCAGGCAGCCTCTATATCGCTTCCTCGGCTTTTCCTAACAATTGCAGTAAATCCTCTTTTTCTTAAATGACTCTGAAAATCCAATACCTCATCCTGGGTAGGAGACTTAAATTCTAGGCCTTTTACCTCATTGTACGGTATGAGATTAATCTTTGAAGGAATTCCCTTAAGAAGCACCGAAAGCCTTTTGGCGTCAGATTCAAAATGATTTAAGCCTTTAAGTATCAGATATTCAAATGTGATCCTGCGTCTTTTAGGCAGTTTGAACCTTCTACACGCCATCATGAGCTCACGAATAGGATATTTTTTATTAATGGGCATTAATCTGTCTCTGAGCTCATCAGTTGTTGCATGAAGAGATATTGCAAGCCCAACTTGAATCTCATTACCTAAACGCTCAATCTGAGGAGCAAGTCCACAGGTAGAGACAGTAACTCTCCTTTTCGAAAAATTTAAACCAAGCTCATGAGTCAAGATCTTTATTGCAGAAACTACATTTCTAAAATTGGCTAAGGGCTCTCCCATACCCATAAAAACGATATTTCTAGGCCACAAATCAGGTTCAGTCTGTTCTATAACACTTATGACCTGACCTGCTATTTCAGACGGGACAAGATTCCTGGAAAAACCC
>JAMOUE010000293.1 GCA_027068235.1 Deltaproteobacteria bacterium
ATATTGAAGAGGCCAATTATCACTTCTCCCAAAAAGGCGTGAAAGCCTTTTATGGAGCTTGCAACCTGTGAAGAGTATTCCCCAATACGTGCGAAGAAGGAGAGAGATTCTCCTTTTGTTGGGGTTCGATTGGTGGCCTTACCCTTTTCTGCCAGGGTGAGGATATGGAGGGCTCCTTGAGGAACAGAGTCAACTTCAAATTCTGCTCCTATCTTTTGGGCATAATCCTTTATGGAAGAAAGTAACAGCACAAAAAGGCTGTCCCACTTGTTTAGCCTGTCTCCCTTGACAATCACCTTTGAAAAAGGGCTGTAATCCTTTAGTTGGGCCAATAGCTTATCAGGTGAAGGAGGGTCTTCATGGACTGTCCATACGCCTGAAACGCTGACAATTACCCTTTCATCATCCATCTTTTCTATGGTGAATTGCGGCTTCTGGGATACAGATGCCCTCATTCTATCCTCACTTTAGGTTTAGAGATTTTCAAAAATTTATTGTTTTGTTACCGTTTTTGACGATAATTATTGTGTTGCATTCAAAAGACTAATTCTCGAAATATCAAGAAATATGTCTATGGTTGTTTGTCTCATATGCCTAGTTGCTTGAATAAAAATCCTCGTTTTTAAAGGCAGCCTTAACTTGAATTTATGTGGCCCTTGCATTAAATAAAGCACAGTTCATCCAAATAATATATACTGCTCAAGGCCCAATCAAACCACTTTTTCGGTTTAAATTCCTCTAGAGAGTTGAATTCACAAGGAGGGCTGGACAATCTTGTCCTGCAAAATGTGTAAGTAAGGGCTGTTTGTGTGAAGTGCAAATATAGAATTTGTTGATGGTAAAGGAGACAAAATGACCCTCAAAGCAGTGAAGGGATTTAAGGACATATTGCCTGAAGAGGCAAAAAGACGGCAAAGGCTCGAAAGTGTTGCAAGGAAGGTGTTTGAAAGCTGCGGGCTTGAGGAGATAAGGACTCCTATCCTTGAGAAGACAGAGGTCTTTGCCCGAGGCATTGGTGAACATACGGATATTGTTGAAAAAGAGATGTACACCTTTGAGGACCGAAATGGTCAGCTATTGACCTTACGGCCAGAGGCAACTGCAGGAATTCTAAGGGCGGTTTTGGAACACAAACTATATAACCAGTCGCCCCTTCTAAAGCTTTATACAATGGGGCCTATGTTTAGGCATGAGCGTCCTCAAAAGGGAAGGTTACGCCAGTTTCACCAGTTCAATGTGGAATACATAGGAAGCAGTTCACCTTTGGCAGATGCAGAAGTCATCTTTTTGGCCTATGAGATAGTTTCCGCTTTTGCAGATGAAGATGACCTCCTTCTTGAAGTAAATTCCCTTGGCTGCCCAGAATGCAGGCCTCTTCACAGAAAAGATCTGCTTCTTTTCTTAAATAACAACAAGGATGATCTTTGTGAGGATTGTCAGAGGCGTGCAGAACTCAATCCTCTTAGGGTCTTTGATTGCAAAAACGAGGATTGTCAGAGTGTGCTAAAGTTTGCACCGGTTATAAAACACTATATATGCCCAGAATGCGCCTCTCATATGGGAAAGGTTCTGGATGCCCTTGAGGCCTTTGGTATCCCATTTGTCCAAAATGCATATTTGGTGAGGGGGCTAGATTACTACAAACGCACAACTTTTGAACTAAAGGCCAGAGGGCTTGGTGCCCAAAGTACTGTAGCTGCTGGCGGACGTTACGATGGGCTCTCAACGCTTCTTGATGGCCCTGATTTGCCAGGGGTTGGTATGGCTGTTGGTGTAGAACGGCTCCTTCTCTTGATGCAGGAAGAGGCAAGGCCAAGGCAGACGGATCTTTTCATTGCAGCTCTTGGAAGCGAGGCGCGTACTGAGGCCCTGTATTGGCTCGGATATCTTAGAAGAAACGGGCTTAAGGTTGAATATTCCTTGGAAGATAAGAGCTTAAAGGCCCAGATGAAACAGGCTGATAGGGCAGGAGCAAGGTACTGTCTCATAGTTGGAGAAAGAGAGATGGATGAGGAAGAGGCCATTTTGAGAAATATGGAGACCAAAGAACAGGAAACCTTGGAGCTTGATGATCTTCCAGAAGTCCTGCTTGAAAAGACAAAAAGCTGATAAGGATAAGTTTATAAGGAGACGGATGATATGGAACCTATGGGAGAGCTTAGGCGCACCCACGATTGCTATAGCATAACTGAAGAGAGCCTTGAGACAGAAGTTACCCTTATGGGTTGGGTGCACAGGAGAAGGGATCATGGTGGACTAATATTTGTAGATTTGAGAGATAGGGCAGGAATTACCCAAGTAGTTTTTGCACCTGAAGTAAACAAGGAAGCCCATGAAAAGGCTCATTCCCTTAGGAGTGAGTATGTTATCGCAGTGCGAGGCAAGGTTAGAAGACGCCCGGAAGGGATGGAAAATCCCAAGATAAAGACAGGGATGGTAGAGGTTGCCTGCGAGGAACTTAGGATTCTAAATACCTCCAAGACTCCACCTTTCCCATTAGATGAAGAGAAAGAGGTCTCTGAGAACAAGAGACTCCAATATCGCTACATCGATCTCAGACGCCCGGTAATGCTGGAGAATCTTAAACTTAGGCACAATGTATGTCAGGCCATGAGGAGATATCTTTCTGACAGGGGCTTTTTTGAGATCGAAACCCCAATGCTTACACGCAGCACCCCAGAAGGTGCAAGAGACTATCTTGTGCCAAGTAGAGTGAATCCTGGAAAGTTTTATGCCCTGCCACAGTCTCCACAGCTTTACAAACAGATCCTTATGATAGCAGGAATGGAGAAATATTTTCAGATAGTGCGTTGTTTCAGGGATGAGGATCTAAGGGCGGATAGGCAGCCAGAATTCACCCAGCTCGATATGGAGATGTCTTTTGTAAAGGAGGAGGATGTCATTGAGCTGATCGAAGGGCTAATAAGTTTCATCTTCTCTAACACCTTGGGAGTTGAGCTAAAGCCACCCTTTAAGAGGCTAACTTACAAGGATGCAATGGAAAGGTTTGGCACAGATAGGCCGGATCTCAGGTTTGGCATGGAATTGGTTGATATCACGGATATTGCTGCAGGTTGCGGTCTGAAGGTTTTTAACACAGTTGCCTCTACTGGTGGAGTGGTTAAGGTAATTAATGCAAAGGGAATGGCTGATCTTTCACGAAAAGATCTCGATGTACTGACCGAGTTTGCCCAGTCTTTAGGGGCAAAGGGGCTTGCATGGGTGAAGATCAAGGAGGATGCCTCGTGGCAGTCACCCATTGCCAAGTTCTTTAAGGAAGAAGAACAGAAGGCAATAATGGAGCGGGTTTCTGCAGCTCCAGGAGATATCTTGTTCTTTGGAGCAGATCAGAAGTCAACGGTTTTACGGGTGCTTGGTGAGTTGAGATTAGAACTTGCCACTAGACGCGGTCTAATACCGGAGAAAGAGTTCAACTTTGTATGGATAACCGAGTTTCCACTTCTTGAGTTTGACGAGGACGAAGGTCGTTTCAAGGCACTTCACCATCCATTTACAGCACCCATGAAGGAAGATATTGATCTTCTTGATTCAGATCCTTCAGCAGTGCGCTCAAGGGCATATGATCTTGTGCTTAACGGGATCGAAATAGGTGGAGGAAGTATTCGTATCCATCAGGAAAGCGTGCAGAAAAAGGTCTTTAGTGCCCTGAATATCCCAGAGGAAGAGGCAGAGGAGAAATTTGGTTTTCTTCTAGAGGCCCTTACCTATGGAGCACCGCCACATGGAGGCATTGCCTTTGGGCTAGATAGGCTTGTCATGCTGATGGCAGGCAGAAATACAATCAGAGACGTGATCGCCTTTCCCAAGACTCAGAAGGCCCAGTGCCTCATGGCAAAGGCACCGGCTGAGGTAAGCATGGCTCAACTTGCCGAGTTGTATTTAAGACCAGATTGGAAAAAGGCAGAGTAGGGTAATCAGGTCTGCCGGCCAATGATAGACCAAATCATGACCGGAAAAGGAGAATGAAATGATAAAATGGAACGAAAAAAGAGGGCTTCTCGACTATAAAAAAGACTACAAATTGGTAGAGCGTAAAGAACCAGACCTCATGCGGGACCTCTTCCCATATGAAGAGGTATGCCGTATTGCCTTTGATCACAAGTATCTTGCGCCAGAGCCGTGCAAGGATATGCTGATTACTGACACCACGTTTAGGGATGGTCAACAGGCCCGTCCTCCTTATACTGTCGAACAGATAAGCAAGATATTTGACTTTCTCCATGAGATGGGAGGGCCAAAGGGTATAATCCGCCAGTCTGAGTTCTTCCTCTACACCAGCAAAGATAAAAAGGCAGTAGAGGTATGTAGGGAGAAGGGTTATGAATTTCCTGAGATAACAGGCTGGATAAGGGCAAAGAAAGAAGATCTCAAGCTTGTAAAGGAGATGGAACTTGCAGAAACAGGTATCCTTACCTCTGCATCTGATTATCATATTTATCTAAAGCTCAAGAAAACTCGCACTGAGGCAATGGAGGCCTACCTATCAACAGTCAAGGCGGCCTTGGAATTGGGTATAAGGCCAAGGTGCCACTTCGAGGATATAACAAGGGCGGATATCTATGGTTTTTGCGTTCCCTTTGCCATTGAGCTTATGAAACTGAGGGAGGAGTCTGGAATAGACATAAAGATCAGGATGTGTGATACCATGGGCTATGGTGTTACATATCCAGGCGCTGCACTTCCAAGGAGTGTTGCAAAGGTTGTGCGGGCCATGATTGATGATGCAGGAGTGCCTGGAGAGCTTCTGGAATGGCACGGTCATAACGATTTCCACAAGGTTGTCATAAACGCAACCACAGCCTGGCTTTACGGGTGTGGAGCCATTAACGGAACGCTTCTTGGTTTTGGAGAACGGACAGGAAATACCCCCATCGAGGCCCTTCTTATTGAAAGGATTGCACTACGAGGCGATGCCGATGGCATAAATACCTTGGCAATAACGGAGATGGCCAGATACTTCGAAAAAGAGCTGGGTGTTCACATTCCTGCAAACTATCCACTGGTAGGTGAGGACTTTAATGCCACCAGTGCTGGAATTCATGCTGATGGCCTAATGAAAAACGAGGAGATCTACAACATCTTTGACACTGGCAAGATTCTCGGACGACCTATTGCAGTTATTATCTCCGACAAATCTGGAACTGCTGGTATTGCCCACTGGGTCAATTCCCATCTTGGCCTAAGTGGTGACAATATGATCGATAAACGTCATCCAGGAATAGTCAAGATGTACAAGCAGGTCATGAAACAGTATGAGAATGGCAGGATTACCTCCATGTCCAAAGAAGAGATGGAGGCCCTGGCTAGAAAGTACTTGCCTGAGCTGTTTACCTCTGACTTTGACAAGCTTAAACAGCGTGCCCATGATCTCGCATATCATTTGGTTGAGGATCTGGTTGACAGGCCTGAGATGCGCTCTATGGATCCAGCGAAGATCGAGCCACTTTTGAAGCGTGTGCTTGAAGAAAATCCCTTCATACAGTTCCTCTATGTTGTAAATGCAGAAGGAGAAAAGATTACACACAACATTACACATATAGAGGATAGGAGTAAGTACGCAAACTACAAACTCGATAGCGATTTTTCCAATAGACCTTGGTTCATAGCGCCGTTAAAGGATGGCAAGATTCACGTGTCTGACTTTTACACCTCTCGCATCACAAATGCCCTGTGTATTACGGTCTCAGGGCCCATCAGGAACGATGAGGATGAGATAATAGGGGTTCTTGGAATAGATATCAGGTTTGAAGAGCTTGCAAAGATGGAGCAGGAGAACGATCAGTAGTGCCTTCTCTTGACCTTTAAAAACAAACTGGCAGAAAGCGGCGTTATCAAAAAACGCTGGCATGGTAGACGCTCTGTAGCAGTTGTCTTTCCAGATTCTTACGGCCTTGGAATGGCCAATTTGGGGTTTCAGCGTATTTACGAATTGCTGAATCAAAACGAAGACATTGTTGCAGAGCGTTTTTTTTGTAATAAAACTCCAACCGATACACGTTCCCTTGAGTCCAACAGACATCTTAGCGAATTCGATATAATTCTTTTGTCTGTAAGCTTTGAAATGAGCTATTTGAATATAGCTCCATTTCTCTTACATGCTGGCATTCCACTTTTTAGTAAGGATCGGACTGATGAGCATCCACTTGTAATGGCTGGCGGGGTGGCGTGCCAAATCAATCCATGTCCGGCCGAAGCTTTTGTGGACGCATTTATACTTGGTGATTTTGAGGCGATACACGCTAAATTTGAAGAGTTTGTTCTCGGTAATGAGCTGCTTTCATCCAGTAGAGAAAATAGCCTTGCCAAGTTAGTAGAAGCCGTTGATGGAATTTATTGTCCCATCCTCAATAAAAACTCAATGGTAAGACCAGTTATACACACAACTTCTGTTTCTAGTGTTCCCCATACTGTTATTGTCTCGAACCGTTCTTCCTTTCCAAATACTTTTTTGTTAGAGATTACAAGAGGGTGCGGGCGAGGGTGCAGGTTTTGCGCAGCAGGTTTTGTCTATCGTCCTTCAAGGAACTGGCCTGAAGAATCTATAGAACAGACTATTTCAGATACAAAAGGTGCTAAAAAAATAGGTCTTGTAGGCCTTGAATATGCAAGTGCAAGCTTCATATCTGAGTTTTCTTCGCGTCTTCTTGACGAGGGTTATCAGTTAGGTTTTTCATCCCTGCGGGCTGATTCACTTACTGACGAGTTTGTAACTTTACTTGTAAGATCAAGGAATTTTACAGCAACCATTGCGCCTGAGGCCGGTTCAGAGAGGCTCCGTAGGGTTATCAATAAGAATTTGACTGAGGAGCAGATACTATCAGCAGCAGAAACCTTTGCCAGGGCCGGGCTTAAAAATCTTAAACTCTATTTTATGATGGGCCTTCCCTATGAAGATTATGAGGACATAGAAGAGATTGCCAGGCTTGCCATCAAGGTGCGGGAAGTGATGCTTGGGTATGCCAAGGGCAGAGGCAAGATGGGAAGTGTCATAGTATCTGTAAGCACTTTTGTACCAAAGGCATGGACTCCTTTTCAGTGGGCGGCCTTTGAAGATGTAGAAGTCCTGAAACGAAAAAGAAACATATTAAAGAATAAGTTGGCGCGGGTTCCAAACATAAAACTCAGATTAGATTCGGTAGAAAGTGCACTATTACAGGCAGTTCTTAGCCGCGGTGACAAAAGTTTGGGCGTCTTACTCTCTACATTGGTGTCAAAGGGGTATGGGAACAAAAGGATGGTAAAGGAAATTTCACAGATTGCC
>JAMOUE010000294.1 GCA_027068235.1 Deltaproteobacteria bacterium
TCCTGCCATGCCAACAACTCTATTTTTGGGAAAGCCTGAAACCTTAAAAACAGTGTAAACCATTGCATCAATGGGATTGGTAACCACAACTATGACTGCACCTGGACTGTTGGCAACTATATTTTCAGTAACTTGCTTTACTATTTGCACATTTTTGGCAAGGAGATCCTCCCTACTCATGCCAGGCTTTCTGGCAAGACCTGCCGTGATTATTACAACATCAGAGCCAGCAGTATCTTTGTAATCACAAGTACCTATAATAGAACCATGATAGCCGCAAAGAGGTGCACTCTGGCTGATGTCTAGCGCCTTTCCCTGTGGAATCCCTTCAATTACATCCAACAACACAATCTCATGTGCCACATTTCTACTTACCGCCCAATGCGCCGCAGAGGTTCCAACTGCCCCCGCCCCTACTATTGTAAGTTTTTTGCCATCTATTGACATAACTTGTTGCTCCTTTCTTTCACCTTCTTGGCATACCTTGGATACCTCGAACTCTACCATGTTCGTAAAGATAACGCCTGTAATAAGCAAGGGCTTCAGGTAGATATTCTCTAATCTTTTCAAGCCTCGCCCTGTCTGCTGGATGTGTGCTTAAAAATTCTGGTGGCCTTGGTTTATCTTTTGATGCTGCCATCATGCGTTTCCAAAAGGCCAAAGCACCTCTTGGATCGTAACCTGCCATGGCCATGAAGATAAGACCAAGATGGTCTGCCTCATACTCTTGTGTCCTGCTGTAAGGCAAAAGTATTCCAACGTTGGCCCCCAATCCATACAGTTGCATAAGAAGGTTTCTTGTAGCAGGGCTGTAACTACCTGTAAGCATGGAAAGGGCATCTCCTCCAAGCTGCAGCAGAATCTGTTGACTAAGCCGTTCGGCTGCATGATTTGCAACTGCATGGGCTATCTCGTGTCCGAGAACCACTGCCAAGCCATTTTCATCCTTGGCCACAGGCAAGAGGCCAGAAAATACCACTACCTTACCTCCTGGCATACAAAAGGCATTTATATCTTTTCCGCAAACAAGATTAAACTCCCATTTGTATCCCTGAATACGCTGAATCTGCCCAGACTCCTTAAGAAACCTCTCTACAGCACGGGCAATCCGATTGCCAACCCTTCTCACCATCTCTACCTTAGTGTGATTTTGGCACAACTTGTGTTTTCGAAGAAATTTCCTGTATTCCTGTTCACTCATTGAAAGAAGCTGATAACCTGGGACCAGAGTAAGCTGGCTTCTTCCTGTAACTGGAACTTTGGCGCATCCCCAAAGGGCAGACATTGAAATGATAAGCAAGAGGCAGAAAAGAGAGCGAAACCGCATGAAAAATTGGACACGGGACAAGTAAAAATGGGATATTGTAAGGGCTGTCATTATATTACACCTTTTTTGTTGATTTATAGGGCCATAGGCTTATTTCCAAGAGTTGTCTGTTTGTTCTTTTTTAGAAAGCCTTGGCCTTAAATGAAAATCCTAACTTTTAGAGGTAACCTAAGAAAGATTTTTATAAAAAACTTACAAAAAAGTGCTAACTTTGTCTATGAAAACGGAGCTAAACCACCATAGTGCAACAACATAAATGTCTGAGGAAAACGTGAGTTTTTTTGAAAGTGATCATAGTATTGTAAAAATAGATGGCAAAGCCATATTAAACAATCTGAACTATTTAAATCAAATCACCGCACAAGATTGTGAGCTTATGCCAATTATCAAGTCTGATGCTTATGGTCACGGCATCCTTGAAACGGCAAGACTGCTTTATAAAAAGGAAATTTGGGGATTTGGCATCTATGAAATTGATGAGGCCACTATCCTTAGAAGAGCCGGCATAACTTCTCCTATATTAATG
>JAMOUE010000295.1 GCA_027068235.1 Deltaproteobacteria bacterium
ATCGAACCCAAAAGGCTTCGCTTTGTGCATCCAAATGATAAGCGTCCAGCTAGACTTGTTCTTGTGGAAGGAGTGAGGGATGCTGGTCAGGAGACACAAATTGAAACCCCTCTGTTTATTAATAATCAACAATAATATTTGCACTTGTTATTACTGAAAGCGCTTTTTCCCAGCGATATAAGCCGTTATTGCGAGGAGGCGCAAAGTAACTCTCCGTCATCGCGAGGGGCCAAAAGGCCCCGTGGCGATCCCAACGCATCCGCACTCACTAACCCAGCGTGTCATAGCGAGCGAAGTGAAGCAATCCCACGCGAAGGAGCAGAGGAGGGCCGGAGGAGATTGCTTCGTCAGCCCTAAAAGGGCTTCCTCGCAATGACGTGCTCTCCCATCCCCTATCCCTGTCATTGCGAGGAGGCGCGGATGCGCCGACGAAGCAATCCCATCCGGCAATGCTACAACCTTTTTATCTACACCTTTTTGCCATCAGAGACCACCACGATCTTTCCTATTGGGAACGGCAAGGGAGCAGACCAGGTTTTCATCTTCATGCCAGGATTTTACACACTTTAGATATCCACAGAAGAAGAACAGGTTGTAGATGTAGGTATCATCTTTTCTTAGCTCGGGAAACACGATATTTTTATTATGTGCTGCAAATTTTGCTACAGGAACCATTAGGGGTTCGTTCCTGTGTAGAGCTTGAGGTCATAAAACTTTCTTCTCTGTTTCTATAAGTTAAAATCCAAAAAAATGGATAACAAAGACAGTAGCCAGGATAAAAACATAAAGGCCAAACATGAAAATAAAAGATAGTCATGTGATGATGACTTCTTGGTATATTGACCTATCTTGAGGGGGGAATTATTGTCCTGGTGGAAATTATCCTAAGAGAGAAAGAAAGGCTTAGATTATGAAAAAAGGAACAATCTTATCTATATCTTTTTTACTATTTGCATGTGTAAGTGGACTTAACGGATACATTGTCTATCTACATCAAAACATCTTTCCTCTAGACAATACTAATTGGGAGGGCTGGGCCTTAATTGCTGGCCCAATAGTGGCATGGCTTCTATTCGCCCTGGCTATTGCTCCTTTATCAGATAAGCCCGCTGAAGAAGAAATAGGGTCTGAGGCATCGAAAGAATTTGATGATGGAGAGGCTGGAGAGTCGCAAGAGTCTCAAGAGCTTGAGGGAGAAAAGGCAGAAAAAGATGATATAGAAAAGTTGTATCCAAAGGAAGTGGCAGTAGTACAGCTCCTTGGACTTTTGCAGCGAGAAGGTAGATTGATAGACTTTTTACAGGAAGATATAGAGCCCTATGACGATGCCCAGATAGGCGCAGCAGTTAGAGAGGTCCATCGTGGATGTAGGGCAGCTCTTATGGATACTTTGGAGTTAAAACCTGTCCTTGATGCAGGGGAGGGTAGTGAAGTAGAGATTGAAGAGGATTTCGACCCTACAAAAATCAGATTAATAGGAAATTTGCATGGAGAACCACCGTATAAAGGTGTCATTAGACACGGCGGATGGAGATTTACAAAGCTGAATCTGCCCAAATGGACCGGTAAGGAAAAGAGTGACGTTATTGCTCCAGCTGAAGTGGAAATACTTTAAAAAATTAAGAGAAGATAAATAGATAGATAAATTTTTGATCATATGAACCAGGAAAATAACTCACGTTTTGTAGTCGGTATAGATCTTGGTACTACCAACTGTGTACTTTCATTTATAGACCTTGAAAAGGAAGAAGAAGGGCGCATTGAGATATTCGATGTTCCTCAAATAGAATCCCCGGGAGAGGTGCGGGATTACAAGCTTCTTCCATCTTTTATATATCTCCCCACTGCCAAGG
>JAMOUE010000296.1 GCA_027068235.1 Deltaproteobacteria bacterium
TGAATTCAGAAGGTGTAAGATCTTTAAAGTTGGCCTTTAGAGATACAGACTTTAGACCTTTAAACTTGCCCAAGTAGTCTGTTTTGAAGGATGCAGGTGTCTTAAAGTCTATCTTCAGCACTTGATTGCCTTCATTTTTGACAGAATCCTTAATTGTAATAAAGGTAGCGCTTTTAAGGTCAAGGCCCTTTGCGCTGTCAAAGCCTGTCACTCCTGGAGCCGCCTCCTTTATGTCAAATGAATAGAATTTATCCCCTGCCTTTACAAGAAAGGTGTTAAAAAGAGCGGGGTTGTAACAATCCATTATGTCATCCAGCCAAACGTTACTGGAGTTGACGGCAATTGTCTGATTTTCAATGCCATTTAGATTTAATAAGTGCGTAAATAAGATAATCATGTCCATCTGGGAGCCATAACCGCGTCTGGCCGTCTGGGTAGGAGACGAAAATGCCAGATTTGAGCGAAAGATTCCAACAGGAAAGACCTCAAAATGCTCTTTTAAGGTAGCAAATATGGAATCAGGGTCTTTACTGCTGCCAGCTAAAGCAGTAAGGGCAACGTCTGTGGCCTTTTGTGGCCTATTGACCCTCTTTGCAAGTAGCTTTGTGAAAAGCTTGGATACATCCTGCCAGGAATGCAGAGTCGATATTATAAGGGTGTCATCTCTATTTTCGACAGGTGGCATCATAGGCTCTGACAATATTCTGCTTCGGTTGGTGCCAATCCATAAATAGACCTTCTTATCACCTTGGACCTCTTCTGAGTGGTTGATTTCCTTTGATTCCATATGAATGGAAAGGTTCATAGTTGATGGCATGGTTACCTTTATAACCTTTTTCTTTATTGGGTCTTCAATAGAAAAAGGCTCAATGGTCCAAAAGCCGAGACTGGATTTCTTCTCCAGAACGATTTCCACTGTGCACCCTTCTTCAACAGAAGGGAAGTTTACAACCTTTAAACGGGATGAAGAGAATAGGGATGCAGACTGAGTGGAAGGATCGCTTATGTCATGGATCTCTTTTGGGGTGACGTTTATGACCTTTCCCTGGGGAGTAGTGGTGTGTGCCTCAAGTATTTTGATATTCTCAAATTGTTGGTTATATCTTGTCTTAAAATCTGCCCAGGCCTTTTTACCCTGATAGGTATTAACGTGGGTTTTTATGTGGGCTTTTAAAGTATAGCTTCCGTCTCTATCCACCTGATATTCCTTTTCCCATAGAAGTATCACTGCATCTGGCTCTTCTTTTTGCTGGGAGCTACCCATTGCCATTACGTGAATAGGGATAAAGAGGATGAGTGAGAGACAAGTCAGTGAAATGACCAATGGTAGATAAAATGTGCGCCTTAACATCTCAATATGTCTCCTTTCCTATTAGAATGGGTAGAAATTCGTCTCGCAAAAGCTCCGCTTGTATGTCCAGTAGGCCCTTATATTCTTTAGGCGGGAGCTCAAGTGCGCTGTTTACAAATACGCGCTCGATTTTGATCTCGTTCTGTGAAGCAGTAATGTTATTTTTTAGATGCAGATGTTTGGTGGTAATGTTTTGTAATTTTGGAAGCATAAAGTTAATGACTTTTATGTTGTTGTCAGGAAAGTGTATCTTTTCCCTGATGACACTCTTAATGGCGTAGCGCAACTTTAACGGGTATCTCCTTTTTGTCATTGAACCGGCAGCCAATAGCCATGAGTCCATGAGTCCAAGGTCTCTGGCAAGGGAAATTGGATAAAGCCTTTTTCTTTTCACAGCCTTTTCTAGTTTGAAGTTACAAGAGACTGAAAATGGCTTGGATGTGTCAGCAGGGTCTGTCCAGTTTAATTCTTCCACTGTGATTCCTGGACGC
>JAMOUE010000297.1 GCA_027068235.1 Deltaproteobacteria bacterium
CATATTCAAAGCAAAGCGGCTAAAACAGATGAAATCACTTATGATTTATGGGTAAAGGCTGATGCAAAAATAGGTAAGACGGATATTTCTTACAAAGCAACATATTCAAAGTTTGAAAATGATGCGAATGTAAGCCGTTTTTACTATGACTTGCCGAGACACCCAATAAAAGGAACAATGGTAGAAGAGTTTGGTTCAAGGACATTGTTCGGCGGTGAAGTTTTGCCTGCAAATTACAACAATGACAATGAAATGTTTGAAAACGAATTGTCTATTGAGAGGGTAATTACCCCGAAAGACACTATTTACGCAAAACTGCTCTATTCAACCCAGAAGAATAAGGCTCTTGACCTTAAACTTGACACGGCGGCAGGCTCATTCCGTTATACCAGAAAGTTTAGCAAAGATTTTCGGTTTGACGCTTACTTTTCCTATTACACCCTTGACAACGACGATTACTATGTTCAACTTCCGGATTGGAGAGCTGGAAGGCCCGGAGGCGGTCAGCCTATGTCTTTTATGAGAATGTCCGCTTACAACAGAGATGTTTCTTACTTCAAATTGAGAGGTATCTACAAAATTGACGCCAATCAAAGACTGACATTTACTTACAGATACCAGCAGATTGACAGGGACAACCTTATTGTTAATTTTGAGAATAATTCAACGGAAACAACGAAAAGCCTTTTCAAAGTAAGGTATGACGGAAGGTTTGACGGTGTAAAGACTTTCTTTGAAGTCTCTTATGAGGATATTGACCATCCTTTTGAGGCTTACAGGGGAATCTATGAAAATCCGTATGAAAACCATGATGGAACTCTTTGGTATTACCTCAGAGAAAGGGTTGGAGAAGCAACTTCTCTTCCCAATGAGGATTTCAATGTAAAAGTATCTTTTACCGTTGACGTTACCGGAAATTCTTCTCTTAATGTTTATGCGAATTACAGAAACGGAGAAAACAACGAACTCAATACTTACAAAATGGATTTAAAAGCAAAGAATGCAGGTTTTGATTACTTTGTTCAACTCAATAACACAACGGTATTGACACTCGGTTACGATTACTCAAACGGCTCGCAGACAACATTGTTTGCGGTGCCAATAATGGATGGCTGAGCAGGCTGCGTTAGCCCCAACGGTGTTGGGGGATGGTTGCATTACGGCACAGCCACTGCTTTGACCGAGTATCACACAACTGCAAATACCTACTATATGTCTCTTAACTCTATGCCTTTTGAAGATGTTGAAATTAACCTTACAACGTCTTTCTCAAATGCAAAGGCTGGGTTTGACCCGGTATCTTCTTGGACCGGAGACATTGAGGCTATTCATCACCTTGATTTTGAAGGATATTCGGAAATCAATACCTATTCCGACCTTTCTTTTGAGGTTCTTCAATTCAAGGCTGAGGTTTACTATTACATAACCAAAGACCTCTCCATTCTTGCTGAGATTGATTACAACAAGTTTACCGACAACGAACCGTATGTTTACGGCGACCAAGACGGTAAATGGGTTTACGGCAAATTGGGAGTCAGGTTATTCTTCTAACCTGATTTAAGATTTTTGCCCCGGCTTTAAGTCGGGGCTTTTTTTATGTCATCTTGAATTTTTTTCCTATGCTATACTTTAATCTGAAAATACTTTAAGGGGCAATTATGGGATTTTCTCCTGAGTTTATAAGAGAGTTAAAGTCTGTTGTAAACATAGAGGATTTAATAGGCGAGTATGTAAAACTTGAAAGGGCTGGAAGCAGGTTGAGGGCTTTGTGTCCCTTTCACAGCGAGAAAACCCCATCGTTTTACGTAAATCCAGATTCCGGGCTTTTTCACTGTTT
>JAMOUE010000298.1 GCA_027068235.1 Deltaproteobacteria bacterium
TTTAGTTGAGCAAGTTCTGTATAACCTGTTATTGCAGCTAGTATGTTGTTAAAATCATGAGCAATTCCTCCGGCCAAGGTTCCAATGGCTTCCATCTTTTGGGCATGGCGCAACTCTGATTCAAGTTTCTTGGTCCTAGTAATATCTTGAGTCAAGGCAATAAGGTATTTGACGTTTCCTTGTTCATCAGTAACAGAGGCCAAATTTAAAGATATCAAAATATGTGTTCCATCCTTTTTCCTAAACCAGACCTCTTCTCTTAAGGCCTTCTGTCCTGACTTGATACATTTTATAATTTTTTCCCTGTCCTTAATATCTACATAAAGATCCTGTGTTTTAACATTCTTTATCAAATCTTCAGGAGAATCGTATCCAAAAATCTCTGCAAAACGTGGATTTACAGCCAGAAAAGTTCCATTAATCGAGCTAAGCGATATGCCTTCACTTGCACGATTGAATATCGTTCTATATTTTTCTTCACTATTTCTAAGTTCCCTGGTTCGCAAGTTAAAATAATATGCAAGCTCTCCCAGTTCATTATTAACAGGAATATCTAACTCCAAAGACAGGTCTCCAGAATCCTGTTCAATCTTTTTAAGCTGATTGGTTATATATCTAAGTGGTTTAAGGATGTGATTATAAAGGGAATGGCCAGCCAAAAAGAGTACAAGCACCAGGAGAACGGCCAGAGAAATTACAACATTATTGGTGATACGGCTCACTGGAGCCACAGCAATACGTTTGGGAACGGTAACTACCAGTTTCCAGTTGGTTTCTGGCATAAGAAAGATGGAAACCATTGCCGGTTCGTGGAAGATGACATCTTTCTCTACACTAAAACTTTCAACCTCTATTGTACCAGACAACCAGTTACTATGATCTTTTATATAGGCTGCAATAAGCAGGGCCTCTTCTGGGTTTATACGATCTGATTCTTCACTCAGTTTTTTGGCAAGCTGGTCAATATCCCCGTTTACCCTAGCCTGTTCAATAATATTTTTGTTTAGTTGTTGTAGTCTTTTACTAACATCTGCAAATTCAGGGAATCTCTTTGCAAGCTCTTCAGCAGTTATATACTTTTGAAGTTGAAAGGCGCGTTCTGGTTTATCTTTAATAAGTACATAATCCTCTTTGGGAAAGACTATAAACCTATTATTACGATCTACAGCAAAGACATATCCATTTATCTCTTCTGCTGTTTCAGAAAAAAGCTTGCTCAAACCAGCAAGTCTCAGATCAACACTGGCCACCCCCAAAAATGTCCCATCTTTTTGCATCTTGATAGAGCAAGTCACCATGGGTTCATGGGAGAGAGGATCAATATACCCCCTAGACCAAAAGACCCTGTTAGCCTTTAGATATTTAACAGGTACATACCATTCCTCTTTATGATATCCGGTTACGTTGTAGTCATAATACAATTTCAGTTTGCCATTTTTGTCACGTCCCCAGAAAAAGCTAAACCGTTCCTTTGAAGGATCAAACTTGTAAGGTTCGGGCCAGATACCACCTCCTGCTGTCATCTGGGAGATGCTATCCATATCAAAGATATTTGGGATTGTTTCCTTTATGGCATCAAAGTTTGGAAGAAGGTTTACCGCTGTATATCCCACCATGGAAGCTGCAGTTTCAGCCTGACCCAACATGCTGTTTATTCTTGTGACAACACTTTTTCCTGTCTCCTCAATACAATAGATCCTTTCCTTTAACAAAAGGGGTTTTACAATGGTATTGGTGGTATAGACAACGACTACAATAACGGCCCCCAAAAGCAACATGAAGCCAATGGGAACAAATATCTGGATATTATGCTTGAATTTAGGCTGCCCCATAGAA
>JAMOUE010000299.1 GCA_027068235.1 Deltaproteobacteria bacterium
GAACCTCCTTGTGGGAAGAGCAGATTTTCACCCTTTTCTCCATATCCCCCTCCTGCAAGGCCATATGGAGCATATCGTCTCCTTTCAGTCAAAAGAGAAACCATACACCGAGTAAGGAACTTATACCGCCTGATTATGCCGTCCCCTCCCCTATGCTTCCCTTTTCCACCAGAGCCGTCCCTAAGGCTATACGCCTCAATCATCATGGGATATGTTTGCTCCAGTGCCTCTACAGGCGTATTCAGTGTGTTGGTCATATGAACCTGCACGCCTGAAAGGCCGTCCGAAACAAAACTTGCCCCCATACCTCCGCCAATAGTTTCATAATAGGTGAACTGGTCTACTGTCTGGTCTGAGGAACCTATTGCAATATTATTCATGGTACCACATCCAGCAGCGGGAATCCTTTTGGGAATGGCCTTGGAAAGGGCGCCAAATACACTATCCACAATACGCTGGGATGTCTCAACATTTCCTGCTGCAACAGGGGCTGGCGGTAACGGATTCAATAAACATCCCTCAGGGACCTTTATAGTTACAGGCTCAAGGGAACCTGCATTAACAGGATAGCCCTCTCCTACAAGGCAGAAAAAACAGTAGTAAACCGCAGAACGGGTTACACTCTTTGTGGCATTAATGCAACTATTTACCTGTGTGGCAGTACCAGAAAAATCAACATGCGCCTGAGTGCCACTAATCCTTATGCTCACCTTTATAGGTACAGGCTCATCACCTATGCCATCGTCGTCAAGGAAGTCTTCAAATTCATAGATACCATCTGGAATCTCATAAATGGCAGCCTGCATGAACTTTCTTCCATAAGCGGTAAGATGAGGAAGAACCTCCATGAAACGATCCTTGCCAAAACGGTCCAAGGTCTCATTGAGTCTTTGTTGGCCTCTTCGAAGACAGGCTATCTGGGCCCTGATATCTCCTTCCCTCTCCTTCTGATTCCTCATCTTAGATATCAGACTGTGCAAGTAATCCTCAAGTAACCTTCCTTGCACCACCAAATGGGAAGGAGGGATAAGCACTCCTTCTTCATCTATAGACCTGGAAAGCCCCATGGAGCCTGGAACCTTTGCTCCAACATCTGCATGATGGGCACGGGCTGCAACGTAGAAGAGAAGTTCTCTCTCTTTGTCGAATACGCCTGAAATCAAGGTTATGTCTGGAAGATGCGTGCCTCCCTTGAATGGATCGTTGGTGATGATTATGTCACCTGGGGCAAGCTCAAATTCATTACGAACCATAGCAATAACATCTGGCATTGCCCCAAGATGAACAGGAATATGCGCTGCTTGGGCAAGAAGCTTACCATCTCTGTGAAAGATCGAGCAGGAAAAATCCCTTCTTTCCTTTATGTTTGATGAAAAAGCAGACCTTTGCAACACAATACCCATTTCTTCAGAAATGGCTGTAAGATGCCTATTAACAACCTGTATATCAATAGGGGTAATTCGTGCCAATTGCCTTCTCCTCAAGTAAAAGAATAGCTATTTAAATCAAATACTGGTGTAATTGACAAGGCTCTACCAGATGTTTAGGATAAATGTCCTTCCTAATCATTACCATGTGGGCGATTAGCTCAGTTGGATAGAGCGTTGGCCTCCGGAGCCAAAGGTCGTGGGTTCGAATCCCGCATCGCCCGCCAACACTTATAGCTACTTCTTACATACAGCTTTGTCTCTAGGCTAACTAAAAAATACACAAACCACTAAATAATACTTGTGATACAATTGAAATCTCATGCATTTACCAATGAAGTGAAAACTCTTTATAGTTAATAACTAAAAAAACTTTACGTTGCGGAAGTCGTCTATTTAACTTAGATTTTCTAAAAAATTTCATTGTGGAGAAGGCACGGGTAATGAAAAAAAACAAGTTCTTTCTTGCGATGTCTATCTTGCTGTCTATCTTATGTGTTCAGCAGGTATTTGGTGCATCTTATTACATTGCACCTTCCAGTGAGGTTCCCCTTAGAACGGGTACAAATAACTCAAAAAAGATTGTGGCCGTATTAAAGGATGGTACCCAAGTTGAAATCTTGAATGAAGAAGGCCCCTGGGCCTACGTACGCACTCGCGGTGGACGAGAAGGCTGGATATTAAAAAGATATCTGACACAGGAACCGCCTCCACGCAAGCTCGTTGAGAAACTCAAGAAAAAGAACAAGAAACTAATGGAAGACTATAAAAAGCTCAAGGAAGAACTGGATAGCCTCTCTAAAAATGGCTCCAAATGCACCAAAAAGCTTGCTGCCTGTATCTCAGAGAACCAAAAGTTGACCGATGACTTTGAGACCCTCAAAAAGGAGTCGGCCAATGTAATACAGACCAAAAAACTTCTGTCTGAGACCCAAAAAAAATTACAGGAAGTAAATGCAGAAAGGATAAAACTAAAACAGAGATTGAACTCTCTTGAGGCAAATACCAATATAAAGTGGTTTTTGGCAGGTGGAGGGGTGCTGTTGCTTGGCTGGTTACTTGGCATATTCACCAATAAACGCAGAAGGAGAAGACCAAGCCTGCTTTAAGTTAACGATGAAAACAATATGAAAAAATCGGTTAAAAAAATAATTCGTCCTTGTCCTAATTGTGGTAAAGATGTCGATTTTTCTGCCAACTCCTTTAGACCCTTTTGCAGTAAAAGGTGTAAAATGGCAGATTTGGGATCTTGGTTAAAAGAGGAGTATTATATTTCTTCTTCATTTGCAGAGATGGACTTTGAAAAGAATATGAAAAGTGAGACTACCTCAAAAAATTAGCAATTTAAGGTTAATTTTGTTAAATAATTAAGTACACGAAAAATAATCTCAAACATACTGTTTTTGAGGATCATTTTTTTCATTACCAGCGTAGCCTTTGGATAAAAAACAATTTTTAGAGACAGATTAAAAAGAGTTTTTAGAGATAGATATAGGCAATAACCTTATGGAATTAGAGAAAAAGGAATTTGATATAATTATACTTGGTTGTGGACCTGCTGGTCTGCAGGCAGCAATGCATGCTGCCAGGAAGCGCTGCTCGGTCCTAGTCCTTGGAAGGATTGAACAAAGTAGTCTATACAAGGCGCATATAGAAAACTATTGCTGTGTAGAGGGAGTAAAGTCCGGTAAAGAACTATTGGAAGCCGGGATGCATCAGGCCCAAATGTTTGGAGTAGAGTTTCTTTCAGAGGATGCTGTAAAGACAGAGGCTAATGGCAAGGAAGGCTTTTTAGTAGAGACCGAGTCTAGCTCGTTTTCATGCCTTTCCCTCATAATGGCAACCGGCGTAAGCAGGAAAGGTCTTGGACTAAAGGGTGAAAAGGAACTTGTAGGTAAAGGGATAAGTTACTGTGTTGACTGTGACGCCAACTTTTACAGGGGAGCAAGAGTTGCCGTGTATGGGAACGGAAGTGCTGCTGTTCATGGCGCCATTACTCTAAATGAGATTGCATCAAAGGTGTACTTAATAACAAGTGGTCTGGATATAAGCCAAGGACTTAAAAAGGCGCTTGATGAAAGCGGTGTGGAGGTATTGCAGCCAAGGAAGATAAAGAAGCTTGTTGGTCAAGATAAACTGGAAGCGGTGGTCCTTGATGACGAAACAAAACTGGTGGTTGATGGGCTTTTCATAGAACTTGGGGCAAAGGGTGCCATGGAGCTTGCTGCCTTTCTTGGCGTGGAGCTTGATCCTGAAAGATTTACCCATATTGTTACGGATAAGAATCAGGCTACCAACATCCCTGGCATCTTTGCAGCCGGTGACATATGCGGACTGCCATACCAAATGGCCAAGGCTGTAGGTGAAGGTTGTATTGCAGGGCTTTCTGCAGGCTCGTATTGCCAGAAACTAAAGAGGGAGGCTAAGAAGCAATGATTCTCAAGGAGTTCACAGTGGGCCCCTTACAGGTCAGGGCCTATATAATTGGATGCAAAGACACCTCAAAGGCCATAATCATAGATCCTGCCGGAAGCGAAGAGCAGCTGGCCTCTAACATTGAAAACCTTGGCCTTGAACTGATCGCCATAGTAAATACACACGGTCATCCAGATCATACCTGCGGCAACGAGAAAATGAAAATGCTCACTGGAGCCCCTGTGCTCATGCACAAGGCAGATGATGAGCTCTTCAGAGACCCTGGAATAGTTGCCATGTTCAGGGCATGGGGATTTGACTCTGCTCCGCCTGCAGATGCCTTCTTGGAAGACGGCCAAAATCTCCAGGTAGGCAACCTCACATTTGAGATAATTCATACGCCTGGCCACTCCCCTGGTTCGGTATGCATTTACGGGCACGGTATTGTGGTTACAGGAGATACCCTTTTCATAGACGCCATTGGCAGAACAGATCTGCCAGGAGGAGACTACAATCTTCTCATGGAGTCCCTGAAGAATAGAATTATACCACTTCCAGACGAAACCATCGTACTGCCAGGCCATGACTACGGCCCAAAACCCACAGACACCCTTGGAGGCCAAAAGAGGACTAATCCATATCTCAGCCAGCTCCTTTGATTTGATTTCCAAGATAAAGTGTGCAGATCACCTGCCAATCTGCTCGATTTGGGACGAACTTGTAAGAGCAATCCGTTCCAACAGGCTGATCTTGGTAACTGGTGAAACAGGCTCTGGCAAAACGACCCAACTACCAAAGATTTGCCTTAAGGCTGGCAGAGGCAGAAAGGGAATAATCGGCTGCTGTCAACCAAGGCGTATTGCAGCCGTAAGCGTTGCCAAAAGAGTGAAACAGGAACTGGGACCAGGCCTTGAAAAGCTCGTAGGGTATCAGATACGCTTTTCCAAGAAGTTTGATAAGAAGCAGACCAAAATAAAATTCATGACCGATGGCATTTTGCTTGCCGAACTTCAGCAAGATCCATTACTAAGGGCCTACGATACAATAATACTCGATGAGGCCCATGAAAGAAGCATCAACATAGATCTCCTGGCAGGGATTCTCAAAAAGCTCATCAAAAAGAGAAAAGACCTGCGGGTAATAATCACCTCTGCAACCATGGAGGTAGAAAAATTCAGGCAATTCTTTGACAACCCTCCCCTGTTTCACATCCCAGGCAGAAGCTATCCGGTAAAGATAGTATATGAAAAAGAGATGTGGTACAAATCTCCCAAAGAGATCGACCTGCCAGAAAAGGTCGCCGTTGCCTGCTCCTTGATCCGTGAATCCGACAGATTTGGAGACATACTGGTCTTTCTTCCAACAGAGCGTCACATATTTGAAACGGCCCGGTTACTAAGGGCAAGGTTTGAAACCGAATGTCTTATCTTGCCGCTCTTTGCCAGGCTCTCGTCAGCCAAACAGTCTAGGATCTTCAAGCCAGCTTCAAAACAGAAGATAATACTTGCAACCAATATTGCAGAAACATCTATCACTGTACCAGGAATAAGATACGTCATAGATTCAGGACTTGCCAGAATCAGCACCTACAACGTGAACACCCATACCAAGGCCCTACCCGTTGCAAAGATTGCCAAGGCAAATGCCTTGCAACGTGCAGGCAGGGCTGGACGTGTTCAAAAGGGACTTTGCATACGCCTCTACAGTGAGGAGGATTATATTTCAAGAGACGAATATCTGCCTGCGGAGATAAAAAGGTGCAACCTTGCAGAGGTCATACTCAAGATATTGTATATGGGCTTTGGCCCTGTAGAACAGTTTCCCTTTGTTGATCCTCCAAAACCCACTGCCATAAAGGAAGGGATGCATACCCTTTTTGAGCTTGGAGCCGTTGATCGCAAAGGGAAGCTCACGGCCTTGGGCAAAAAAATGGCTCGCATGCCGATAGATCCACGCCTTTCCAGGGTAATCTTTCAGGCCCAGAAAGAAGGATGCCTGAAAGAGATAATAATTATTGTCTCTGCCCTTTCCATACAAGACGTGTGGCTTTCTCATGTAGAAGCAGACTCTCAGGCCCTGTCAAATGCAAAACACCTCAGAAATGACTCTTCAGACTTTCTTACCTTCTTGCACATCTGGCACAAAATCCACCTGCTCAAAAGGCAAGGCATATCAAAGAAGAAATTACGACGGTTTTGCAAAGAGCATCTTCTTTCATACCAAAGGATAGTTGAATGGGAAGATATTGCAAATCAGATCATGTCAATTTGTCATGACATAAAAATAACAAAAAAAAGTCTAGATATAAAAAATTATGAAAGTGATAATTTAGAATTTTCTAGCACTCGTTTTCAGGCTATACACAGAAGTATCCTTGCTGGATTTCTTGGCCATGTTGCATGCAAAAAACCCACAGGAGCCGGATATACTGGTGCAAAAGGCAAGGAGATATACATATTTCCAGGCTCAACCCTTTTTAAAAAAGGACCTAGATGGATAGTCTCTGGCGAACAGATAAGGACATCAAGACTCTTTGCGCGAACCGTTGCCCCAATAGAGCCAGAGTGGATAGAGGAACTTGCTCCTCAGTTGTGCAAGTACCACTACTTTGAACCTAGCTGGGACAAGGACCGTGGTGAAGCCACTATAAAGGAAAAGGTCAACTTCTACGGCATGACAATAGTGCCATCAAGAAAAAGATCTCTAAAATCCATAGACAAGAAACTAGCCAGAAATATCTTTATTGAACAGGGCCTTTCAACAGGTGAATTGAAATTTCCATACTCATTCAATGAGTACAACCTAAACATCTTGCAGGAATTTCAGGAAGAGTGGAATAAAAGACGTTCTGAAATGATTGATGTGGACTTTCAGGCACTCTTTGAGCATTTTGACAAGGCATTGTCATTGATAGAAGCAAAAATTGGCAAGCCAGTGGTTGACGAACACTCCCTGTGGCGTGCGTTGAAAGATTTTCCAGAAATGGAGGGGGTCTTCAGACTCAATCGGGAAAGGCTATTACAAGATGTATTAAAAGAAGACTCTGACAAACTCTATCCTGGAAGTATAGATGTAGATGGTCAGTCATTACCCCTGACTTACAGGTTTCATCCTGGAAGTAAAGAAGATGGCATACATGTAAATATCCCATTGGTATTGCTGCCATTTATACAGAAGGAACGATTTGATTGGCTCGTTCCAGGTTTTTTGACAGAAAAAATCCTGTTTCTTTTAAAATCTCTGCCCAAAAATATTCGTAAAAGGCTTGAGCCGCTAGAAGAGACGGCATCAACCTTAGCAGCCAGAATGGAACTACCAGAAGGCAGTTTTAAAAGCACACTTTGTAATGCCATTAGAAATA
>JAMOUE010000300.1 GCA_027068235.1 Deltaproteobacteria bacterium
CAATACCTTCTAAAGGTTCGATTAAGCGTTCATTTTCACGTGCAAGTACCACTTATGACCTGTATAGCCGCATTCAGGAAGATGTGAATCTGCAACTTTTGAACCTGGTTCCAGAAGGCCATTTTCATGAGGTGCTCGAGATCGGATGCGGAACCGGCAGTTTTACAAAGGCACTGGCTACAAAGAGAAAGGTAGAAAGAATTGTTGGTGTAGACCTTTCTTACGATATGTTGTTGGTGGCAAGAGACGGAATGCAAAACCATCACACTAGTTTTTATCCTGTATGCTGTGATGGAGAAAGGCTCGCACTTAACCCTGGCTCAAGGTTTGATCTGGTTGTATCTGCAAGCTGTATGCACTGGTTTCAAGATCTTGGAAGGTCTCTTTCCTACCTTATAGACTCACATTTGGCCCCAGACGGCTGTATAATATGTGCACTTTTTGGCAAAAATACCCTTAACGAACTCGAAAAGGTTATAAACTTACTTACTGGCCATGCAATCCAAATGGCGCCGTCAACTTTTCCAACAAAAGACGAAGTGGCTTCAATCTTAAAAGGGAGACGATTCAGCCAAGTATTTCTAGAAAGTGTAATGATATCTAGAGAGTATGGAAGCCTCATGGAACTTCTCATGTCACTTAAAAAAACAGGCACTGCTCCTAGCGCCGGATCATCACGGGTATTTTATACGCCAAGGACAATAAAAAAAGCTGAGCGCTTGTATAAAAAACTATATGGATCTATTCGGGCAACATTTCAAGTAATCTTCTTTTTGGCAAGATAATCGTGTTACTAAGTACGCCTTTTTTAATCCAGAAGGGAGCTGTCCTGTCATCTCAAGGCAGTACAGCTGTCGCCTCTCATCCAACTCCTCTGCTCTATTTTAGAAGAGATTGCCACGGCCTTTGGCCTGGCAACAAGGATTGCTTCGTCGGCCTTTTAAAAGGCCTTCTCGCAATGACCTGATCTTATCGCAGTCATTGCAAGGGCCCAAAATGCCCTGTGGCAATCCCCAAAACGCCCCCACATCCAGCCCCAAAGGGCCAAAGAGAGCTCATATAACACCTTTTAAGAAATATTTTTCAAGATATTTTCAAAATGCTTGCGAAGTTCTGGATCTTCTATATTCTCGAGCATATTCAGCTCGTCAGTATAGCTTGCTTTTGTTGCCCTTTCTCGTTTCATCCGTTGACTGTCTCTCCCAGCTGAGCGGTCTTTTTTCGTCCTTGTTGAAATCCTTGCCCTGACTGATTTTGGATCAGCCACATGGAATCTCAGCCTTGAGAGCCTTGCATAATCTGGCAGCAATCTGTTTATACGTTCTAGAATAGTAGGGGATTCATAGGAAAGTTGTTGCATCCAAAGATTGTCAGAAACGGCTATTACCAAACAGTCCAAATCCTGGAAATACCAAGGCCATGTGGCATCTGCCACTTGCTTGCCAACTAACTCTTCCCACTTCTGCCAGATGATACGCCTTGGAAGGTATACCTGCCATCTCTTTCCAGGAACAATTGAGCTAAAAAGGTCGCTTGCAGCCTTGACTTCAGACCCTCGTGACCTATTCAAGGCCTTTTGCACCTCCGTTAAGTTTTTCTCGGACCAACTCTTTTAAACATGAAATAAAAAGATCAGAGTCATTTAGTGAAGGAGTACGAACAAGCCTAACACCCTTTTCGCGCAACATATCTCTGTAAAGGATATCTATTTCGTAGAGCGTCTCTATATGATCTGAGACAAAGCTTATTGGCAGACACAAGATCTCTTTTACTCCCTCTTCTGCAAGTTTTATAAGGAAATGATCTGTAGCAGGCTCAAGCCACTTGACCGGGCCACTCCTGCTCTGAAAACAAAGGCTTCCCTCTATACCAGTCCTTTTCTCAAGTGCCCTGATAGTCCTTTTTATATGGTTCACATAGGGGTCACCCATATCAACCATCTTTTGTGGAAGGGAATGGGCGCTGTAAACAAGCCTAAAGTTGGCCCTATCCTTTATCTTCGATACTCCTTCCAAAACGCACCTTTCAAGGGCCTTTATATACAAGGGATGGTCTGGATAACTGTCTATAACCAGATAGTCATCGATTTTTAAGGCATCTGCTGCCTTTTTGAAATCATCAACAGACGTACCAGAGGTTGCAAGGCTATAATGC
Source organism: Deltaproteobacteria bacterium (assembly GCA_027068235.1). Taxonomy (GTDB): domain Bacteria; phylum Desulfobacterota; class Dissulfuribacteria; order Dissulfuribacterales; family QOAL01; genus JAADCZ01. The sequence continues at coordinate 2,155 of JAMOUE010000300.1, forward strand.
GGATAAAGTGAAAGGGCTATAAATCTTCTAACCCCTTTTTCCTTAAGCATTGCCATCTGCATTGGGGTTCTTGGGGAGTAATAGCGCATACCAGGCACACAGTAGAAAGGAGCAAAATCTGGGGCATCTTGGTCCAGTTGCCTGTTCAGTTTTTTTGCCTGTAACTCTGTAATATGGAGAAGCGGACTTTTGCCTCCTATCTTTGCGTAACAGGCAGCACTTTTAGGAGCCCTCTTTTTGGCTATAAACCATGCAATAGGCCTTTGTAGAAACGAAGGCCCAAGACGTATAATCTTTCTGTCTGAAAAAAGGTTGAATAAAAAGGGACGAACCGCCTCCAGGCTGTCTGGCCCGCCCATATTGAGAAGAATAACACCTGTAGCCATTTATGAAGAAAGCTCGTGAATGATATCTATTGCCAATTTAACCTTCTCTGGTGGAATTTCAGGCAGTACCCCATGCCCCAAATTAAATATATGGGCACGTGCCAAAAGCCCTTGACGCAATATCTCAGCAATCCTTTCTCTAAGCCTCTCTTCAGGTAAAAAGAGAAGGCACGGATCAAGATTACCCTGTACCACTGCATCTTTACCAAGGGGAACGAGGGCCTTTTCTATATCTGTTCGCCAGTCAAGGGCAATTACATCGGCACCAGAAAGCCTAACAAAGTCTAACAAATGCCCCCCGTCATAGACAAAATATATCATTGGGACACCTTTTTCCCTCAAACTATTGAATATCCTTCTGGCATAAACCAGAGCGCCATCCCTGAAGTCCTGCCTAGTCAATATCCCTCCCCAGGTGTCAAAAAGCTGTATCGCCTGAGCGCCAGCATCTATCTGGGCAGATAGATAGGAAATGGTTACATCTGTTATGAGATTCATCACGGCCCTGAATAGATCAGGTTGTGAAAAAAGCATCTTTTTTATGTTGACAAAACTTTTAGTTGTCCCACCTTCTATCAGATAGGTGGCAAGGGTAAATGGCGCACCTGCAAAACCAATCAGTGGAACCTTGCCAGAAAGCTCTTTTCTAAGGAGCTTTATGGTATCTAGCACAAAGGGAACATCCTTTATCGGGTCTATGGAATGAAGCGCTGAAAATTCATCCCACGATCTTACAGGAGGCGTGATTACAGGCCCCCTGCCCTCTTTAAAGGCAAGTTCTGCCCCCATAGCTTCAAGGGGTATGAGTATGTCTGAAAATAGTATGGCAGCATCTACGCCCAGCAAGTCAACTGGCTGAAGGGTCACCTCTGCGGCAAGCTCTGGTGTCTTGCACATGGTGAGAAAGTCAGCCTTACCTCTAATCTCCTGATATTGAGGGAGATATCTGCCAGCTTGCCTCATGAACCATACTGGAACTGGCAGGGTCTTCTCTCCCCTGCAAGCCCTAAGAAAGATGTCATTCATACTATCTTATCCCTCCAGTGGCTGAAGTTTTCTGGGCGTATAGCTACAAAAAGGCTCTTCATCCAGATAGTCACCTGAGACTGCATAGGCCCTGGCCCTGCAACCGCCACACACCCTTACATATTCACAGGAACCGCAAGCCCCCTTATACGATGAAAAATCTCGAAGTTCTTTAAAGAGGCTGGCATTGTCCCATATCTCCTTTAAAGGGGTATCCTTTATATTTCCAGCAGCCAGGGGAAAATAGCTGCAAGGCAACACGTTTCCATCAACGTCAATAAGACAAATAAGCTGACCAGCCAGACAGCCTTTTGCCCCCCCTGTAGAAAACTTTAGACTTCTGTGCTCTAGTTTCTCTCCATCCCTCTTGGCAAGCTGCATCTTTACCCTGTAGTAATGAGGCGCACATGTAGGCCTTACCAGCAACTCCTTTTCTTGTTTTTCCATCTCGTAGTGCCATTCCAGGAGTTTTTCATAGTCATCAGGGCTTATAAGCTCGCCCATTATATCTTCTCCCCTTCCTGTAGGGACTATCATGAACATATACCAAGCAGTAGCCCCTATCTTCTTGGCAAGTTTGTATACATTTTCTATGTCGTGCTGATTTCTTTTGGTAAAAGAAGAATTTATAAGGAAACTTATGCCATGCTCCCTAAAAAGCCTTGCGGCATTCATTGTGCCTTCAAAGGCCCCTGGCTGATTCCTGAAGTTGTCGTGAATCTCAGCGGTAGAACCATCAAGGCTTAGAGAGACCATCTTTATCCCTGCCTCCTTTATCTTTGAACATATCTCAGGGGTTATAAGGGTACCGTTGGTGGCAAGGCACATTCTGAGCCCCTTGTCTGTTCCATAAGAGGCAAGGTCAAACCAATCGGATCTCAAAAGGGGTTCTCCTCCAGAAAGGACCACCACTGGCTTTGCAAAGGATGCTATATCATCAATTATTCTTTTGCCCTCTTCAGTCGAAAAGTCAGGATGTTCCTTTACCTCTAACTCAGAAGAGGATCTGCAATGTACACAGTGAAGATTACACCTTCTTGTTATCTCCCAGGCAAGCCATTTTAATTCAAAATCCATATTGTCATTCTCCTGGAGGCAGAATTTTTAAAGTTGCTCTTTTCTTTATTACATCAGGTTAGACACTAACATAATACCAATTCTACTGCCTAGATTGTACCTCTTTTCGCCAACACATCTTCCATGGCCTTTTTATAAAGATCAACATACCTTAGCGTCACCTTGTCCCATGTATAGTTTTCAAGGATAATTTGCACAGCCCTTTTTTGCATATCTCTAATGGTTTGGGGCGATTCGTTGAAGATAGAGATGGCCTTTTTGATTACCAAGGCGAGTTCTCCAGGATCTTCTGAATGAAAGACAAGGCCGTTGATACCGTCTTTGACCTTTACAAGCCCACCTGTACTCCTGACCACAGGAATGTTGCCCATTATCTGGGCAATAAAGTCTGTCAGGCCACAAGGCTCATATCTGGAAGGGATCACAAAGAAGTCACCACCAGCATACATCATATTGGCAAGCTCCCCATGATAGCCATTAAGTACGCACATCCTTCCAAGGTTTTGTGGCAATGTGGCAACCCAGCGTAAATGCTCCTCAATATCTGTTTTACCACTTCCAAGGATGGCAAGATTAAAGGATTTTTCCCTTCCAAGTCCGGTTTCCAAGGCCCTGGCCAATATATCCATCCCCTTTTGTTCTGTTAGCCTGCCAACCACAGTAAAAAGGGGAAGATCAGGCCTGTATTCTAGTGTGCCTGTAACCTTAACCCCTTGAAACCGTCCGCCAATCATAAATTCGGCTGCTGCCTCTCCTGCTGATAACAGACGCAAAAGGGATTTTTTGCACCCTATCTTTCCATCAAAATCACCACTTAGTGAGTCGAATGAGCATGGAAGCCCAAGCCGGTCTGGATGGGCAGGATTGAACTCTTCAACATCAATGCCATTTGTAATTCCATAAAGCCGGATACCTCTATCCTTAAGCGCATGACCAAGCCAGCCCGTCATTGCATCGAGCTCTGTTTCTTGAAGCTCCCTGGCATAATTTTCACTAACTGTATTTACTGGCCCATACGTTGCCCCAACAATCAGCGGATCAAAACAGCCATTTAACAGGCAATGGTAGATGACCCTCCAGGGAAGCCCTGTAATGGCCTTTGCAAATGGCAGGTCGGCAACCTCCTGATGGTAGCCAATGCCTGCGTTATGAATGGTTAGAAGAGTAGCACTTTTTAAAAAGAACTGGCGAAAGCCGTCTATCTCTCTAATGATTGCAGGTACAAGCCCTGTATGGCCGTCATGGCAATGAATAATATCGGGTCTCCAGCCAAGGGTCTCCATCAGGCCAAGTGCAGCCTTCTGATGAAGAACGTTCATGGCAAAGAAATCAAAATGCCCCTCTCCTTTACGTCTCGACGGGTCTAAAAGTTGGTCTTCATCTGTATAGGTATAGATGTCTTTCTTTTCAGAAAATCTCTTGGCCTCAACCAAATAGCATGTGACGCCAGCTAAATTTGCCTTCCAAAAGCCAACCTCCTCAGACCTCTCCTCAGATGTGTAGTTCATATCCACTCTGAAGGAGATGTCCATTCTCTCAAACCCCATTCCTACAGCGTCTAAAAAACCGTATTTGGGCATGATTACGCAGGTTTCAATTCCACGTTTGTTAAGGGATGTAGAAAGCCCTTTGACAACATCTTTGACACCACCTGCCCCTGCAACGCCTGAATACTCTCTGGAGAGCATTACCACCTTTTTTATTTCCATGGTAAAATCACCCTTTGGCTATCCTCTGAATTCTTATCAAAAATTTATGACTCATGTCTTTAACATGAGCTGTACCTTCGCTCAATTAATATTCATGGAAGCGTACAAGAGATGACTTGCTGGCTGGTAAATAGGTGGGTAAGCACAGATGCGCTTGGGATTTCTTCGCTCAGCTTGCAATGATGGCGATGAGAGCATGTCACGCAAGGAGGCCCTTTTGAGGGCCTACGAAGCAATCCCATCCAAAAGCGCAAATGACAGGAGGATGTAAAATTTCCTAGTGGTTCGATGCGAGCAAACCGAAGCAACCCTGTAACCCTTACACCTCCTGTCATTGCGAGGTTGCAAAGCAACCAAAGCAATCTCATCCGAAAAGGCAGAGGAGTATCACTAGCTAGGGGCCGAGAAAGGCCCTGTGACAAAATATATCTTGGAATCAGAGATTGACACTTGTCACCTGGTTACTAGCTTGGTTAAACAAGGCAAAATAAGAAACAAGATCATAATAAAACCTTTTAAGTACTAGGAGGTCCACGTGATTTTTTCCCAAAGACACAAACGCCTTACAAAAGATGAGGCGCAAAGCCATGTTGGAAATAGACGTACTCACCTTGCAAATGAGCGCACATTTCTGGCCTGGATACGAACGGCCATATCCATCATGGCCTTTGGTTTTGTCGTGGAAAAGTTTTCCCTTTTCCTGTGGGTTGACAAAAGACTTGGCAAGGCACCTTATTCATCTGCACTTGAGCTTTCAAATCTGTTTGGGGTAATTGTTATAGGTCTTGGCATTATTATAAGTTTCCTTGCCATGGTACGTTTCGTAAGGGTAGAAAAAGAGAT
>JAMOUE010000301.1 GCA_027068235.1 Deltaproteobacteria bacterium
AGTGTTTTGGGCAGCCTGTATCTGCCTTCCTTCTACCAGTACACTCCAGGCCATTGCTGCTACTCCAAGGATGGTTCCTGTGATTAATAAAAAAATGGCAAGTTCAATTAGAGTAAAGCCATGCTCATTGTTCTTTTCATGGAAAAGACAGACCAAATTCTTTCACCTTTTTACAGACTAATTGGCTGTTTTACCTCTGGCCTCAAGAAAGGCTTTAACCTGCTCAAGATTATATCTGAGGTCATTGTCTTCTGGGGAAATAGTAACGGCCTGTTCCAGTATGTTTCGGGCCTGGTGATATAGTCCCTTTTCCATTAGCATAGCTGCTAGATTATTGGCTATCAAAGGATTATGAGATCGTTTCCAAAGCTTTTTATATAGATCTAATGCTTGCTCTTTGAGACCAGATTTTCTGAGTTTTTCAGCGCGATAAAGGAGGCGCTTTTGTCTGGTGTTTAGAATGAGAGGATTTGAAACCAAGGGAGCAAGGTTTTGTTTTGTGAAGTTGCTTTTGGAAGATACCGGGATGGATCTGGTACTATTGGAATTTATTGGATTTTTGTCTACCTTTTTTTCTTTCTTAACAACCTCTTCAGTGTTTATATCGTTTATCTCCTTCTTAGCTTTGGAAGAAGAACGCATCACAGTTGTTTTTTCGAGCAGCTCTTCTATGTCAGCCTTTGTCTGAGAGTTATCTTTCTGAAATGTTACATTGGCTTTTAGATCCTTTCCTATCTGTTTGATCTGCGACGTTGTTTTTTCAGGTAACTGGATTGGTTTCTTGTCGGGTTTGATTGCATGGGGCTCTGTGCGCGGAGTGTCAAACATAGCCATCTTTTTAGACATAAACAGCACTCCAAAGCCTGCTGCTACTGCCAATATGAGTAATACGCTAGCGAGTATTAGAGTCTTTTTGGCATTATGCTTTGGCTTTGTTTCAGAACCATCCATCAATTCTGGGCCAAAGGGGGATTCCACCACCGCTTGACCAGTGTCGGCCTCAAGACGATTGATTGCTTCAAACAGTTTGCTCATCTTTTATCACGTCTATTTTTAGTATTATTACCAATTCAACCTTTCTGTTGCTGTTTTGTTTAAAGCTAAAGGGCAGGCTAAGAAAACCGGGTAACCTAGACAGGATGGGCAACCCTGTGGTGTTCTTGCCACTTCTTTCTTCAATAAGTCCGCCTAGTATAACCAAGTCACCAGAGTGGGCTCTGACAGTTGTGGCTGCCTCGCGAAGGTTAACTACTGGAAATGTATAGAGATTGCCATCAGTCAGTTCCCTTTGTTCCATAGAGATTATGTCACTTTTTATTGGAACCATGTTTAGGGTCACATTATCTTTATCGTCAATTACAGGGGTAACCCCTAAAAGAATTCCGTTGAAAATGGATGCGATTTCAGCGTTTGGTGTCTCACTTCTAAATCCTTCCTGTTGATCAACCATGATTTCAAACTTTTTGAGATATGATACAGATTGGCCAACGCTTATCATGGCAGGTTGGCCATTTAAGACCTTCAGCCTGGGATTTGAAAGGGTTCTAATACTGCCAAACTGTTCTAGAGCCCTTATGACTACTGACAAATCGTAATAAGGATTTGTCAAGGTTATCCCATACATGGTTGATTCCCGTAGGGCCCCTTCAAGAAGTTGGCTGTTTAACTGAAAAGAAGTGCCTTTTGGATGGATCGGATTATCGCTTGCGTTTATTGTAAGCCTTCTCCAGTCAATACCAAGTTCAGAATTTTCGTCCAAAGCTACCTCTATAATTCTTGCTTCTATAAGAACCTGTCTTTGGTATTTATTCTTTAGTGTTGAGATAAAATCCTGAATTCTTTGGACGATTTTGGGAGGACCTTGAACTAAAAGAGTCCCTGTGTTGCGGTTTAGAAAGTATTTTCCCTTGCCCTCTAAATATGCCTTAACAGATGAGTCTATTTCTTGGTAGATATCTAGGGCACCAGGAGCAGTCTCACCTGAGATCTCAAAACTTCCTGTCAGGGGAGTTGCAATCTCTCCCTCTCCTTGTGCAGTCAGTCCTTGGCTTGATCCGCCGTTTCCTCCTCCAGATCTGCCTCCAAGTACATCTCCACCCACTGTTACTTTTGCCTTATGGGTTGATGCGATAAAGTCAAGATTCAAGATTTTTTCCACAAAACCAAGGATATAAACCGTCCCGTCTCTTTCCTCCCAGCCCAGGTTAGCTGCTCTGCATACTGCATTTAGGACCTCACGAACCGGTTGCTCCACAAACTCTGCAGTAAGCTTTTTACCTTGTGACAGGGTATCAACTGCCGAATCATCAATCACCAGGTTGAGACCTGCCGCATGGGCAAGGGCCTGAAATATGGATTTATAATCCTCTTCTATAAAGGATAGAGATACGAGTTGTATGTCTAAAGGTGATAGGTCTTTAAATTTTGGTTTTGGTTTTTTGATGGTAATGGGTTTGAGTGTACGAGGGGATGTTGTGGCAGAGGTATTTCTTACATTAAAAGAGTCACGTTTAGAGCCTTTAAGGCATCGATAATGCTTTGGCTCTTTTGTCAAAGATGTTGTTTTTTCTTGATGAATAGCGCATCCTTCTACACATAGAATTATGGCGATCATCAAATAAAATGGCCAATAGGACTTGTTATGATATAAACTTTTTAAGAAAATTAGCTGTTTTGTGTGAGAAAAAGCCATTGTCCCCTACCTCTTCTCTCTATCAGGACCTTATGTTCTCCTATGTATTTAATTTGGAAATCTGGTCCCTTTTCTCCTTCCAGATAGAGTTTACCGTTTACTCTGCACATTTTGTGCCTTTTGTTTATAATTATCATTGTGAGTTTGAGTTGCGGGAGTTCTTCTATCTCTGGCTCTTTTGTAAGTTCTGGAATTACAAAGGGATCTCTGATCTGGGCATACACAGGTGGTTTGGTGTTCAGATAAAATGGTCTCAGATCGAGAGAAGATGGAAGCCCACTCAGTATGCCAGTTGGTATCTGCTCAAGATCTGTCGTTGTGTTTGGATGTGTCCATAATGCGAGATAAACGGTTACCAATGACCCAATAACTAAAAAAATAGCTGGTACGGAGAATAATATTACTTTTTTAATATTAGCTATTGCCGAAGACATAGAAGCTTACCTTCAATTTTGAAGCCAGGTTTTTGACTCTTTTTGACTGTATTTGGTTGCTGGTTATTGTCATTACCTTGTGAGTGTTTAGGCGTAAATGTTTCAAAATCTGTTAGGACAAAGATTCCTCTTTTATGATATTTTTTTTGAATTTCAGTGTTCAACATGGCCAGACGGCGAAGAAGATTTTCAAATTCAATAGGCTCGAACTGTAAAGAAACCTCTTCCCAGTGATAGTCTATTTTTTGATTAGCACTAGCGGGAAAAAGCGAGGATTTTAGCTTACTAAAGCCCTCAATTTTTTTTTCTAACCTGTCAAGGGCAGTAACCGTATTCTCAAGAGTTTTACATTTTTGCCTTAGTTGATTTAGCTCTGCCAAGGTATGAAGACTCCAGTACAGTGCAAAGATAAATGCTGCTACAACAAATATTTCAATGGCATAACCAAGTCTTGAATAAAGAAGGGCTTTAGAAAATTTCATCCTCTCTCTCCTGAAATCTCAAATTGGCAGGCAAGATGTCCTTCTCCAGTTTCTTCCTTGTATTCTATTCTTATGTGGTCAACTTGAAATTTGTTCCCCAAGAGGTCTACGGTCTTTTCAAGTCTAGTTTTTACCTGTTGAAAGTCCCCTTTGGTTAAGAATTTAAGAGTTACAACAAGTGGCCTTTGAAAAAAATTATTTGTCTCTTGTTGATTCAAGTCAGGAGATATGTTCTCGCCTGAAAATGCTTCTGGAGGAGGTATTTCTTCTTTGGTATCTGTCTGTTGTATCTCACTTCTTTTAACGTGTAGTTGATCTATAATGACTTTTTCCGGTACGCTTGCTGCGATGGAGTATAAAAGTGTATCCAAAGAGGGTTCTTTAGCCACTTCATTAATAACCCGTACGATTTGTTTAAAGTTTTTAATCTCTTCTTTTTCCGGTAGTTTGGCCAGGACTTCTTCCTTACGTTTTTTGATAGTGGTGGTAAGTTGCTCGTATTTTACTTGTACCTTGTCTTTTTGAACTGACAGGTAATTACCTGTTGCTCCAAGGATTATAAGTCCTCCAAGGGCCAAAGATACTGCAGCCTTGTTGATGTCTCGAATGAGATATGATGACTTCAGCTCAGGAGAAAGACAGTCAAAATCTTTGGATACAAAGGCCGCTCCAATAAGTTCTGGAAATTTCCATACAACATCCGCCTTGGCCCCTTTTACGAAATTATCAAGATTGGGCCTCCAAACCTCTTCTTTGAGAAAATGATCGGGTAATGGGATATCTTTTGCATTAAAAAAGAGCGTTTTTTTGACGGTTTTATTGAATTTTGAGTCGATAATTTGGCGGACGTGTAAGATTGCCTGGTGTATGAGCTCAACGTCAAATAGTTCATCGTCTAGTGGTGAAATTTGTGAATAGTATGGAATGCCCTTTTGAGCCACCAGTATTTCCAAATAGGTGTTATTAAATATACATGCCATTACTGGTTCTTTTGTTAAACGACCCATCAAGGCCGCAATAGAGGCAACGTGGGGAACACACTTTTCTATCCTCATTCCTGCCTCTATTGCCAACTCTATTATTTTTTGGATGTCATGTTCTGGTAACGAGACGATTACATAAGAGTTGAGATTTCCTGTGCTTTGTATTGTATGTACACAGTGATACAGGGCCGTGTCTTCTGTCCACGGACCAAGAGGGCGAATGCGCTCGTCTAGTTGTAGCTTCATTAGCTCTTGATTCATAGGAGGTAGAGATTCTGTGGATATCAGAATTCTCTCCGAATGGATTACAAGCCCCAACCGTCTGACTGGCAGATCTGAAAGATCGGCACAATCCATCACCTCCAAGATCTTGATGCCCGAACCAGAGGTACTAAGGCATACACAATCAAATCGGCCTTGGCTGTTTTCCTTGGCTATCCATCTCCGTTTTGGAAAAGGTATTAACCGCACTAAAACTCCTTTCTACCTGTTTTTTTAGTAGCCAACCGACTAATTCTCTACCATTGTCATTTTTGGTCTGTACCCTGTACCAGTTGCCTTTTTGTTCAAGAACTATTAGTCCATGTCCTTCCTTGGCAATGGTAAGAACCTGGGAATTTTTAGCTGGCTGAGCATGGATTCTTGCACTTGTTACAGAAATTTTAACTGGAAAACCTGAAAGTACAGATTCATTCTCTAAGGTATTAAGTGTTTTACCTTGAACGCCTATAAAGCTCGAAGGAGGTTGTATAATATTTGTGGCAAACAAAATAAAACAAAGCGCTGCACCCAAACCGCCTCCTAGTGCTGCTATAGAGAAATTTTGAACAATTCCTTTTGGCATAAGGCGTTTAACATTGTGACTTTGTGTAGTTGTTCCAGGTTCTGGCAAAGTGGTTAGGGCGTCTTGAATATGTACTGGCTCTAAGCCGTTTGAACCAGAGGCCGCTGCCATCAAGAGTGCTCTGTCCATGGTACGGTTTATGAGCCGTGGTAATCCCATGGTGCGTTTGTGAAGTAAAGGGAAAAAATCTTTATGGATTTTCAGATCGGCCCTTCCAGCCTTTGCCAATCTAAATTTTACGTAATCTGCTGTCTCTTCTTCTCCAAGTGGAGATAGGATCTCGTTGATTACAATGCGTTGAGTAAGCTGACAGAGTCTAGGATCAGCTAGCAGTGTCCTTAATTCAGGTTGGCCTACTAAAAGTATTTGAACAAGTTTCTTTTTGCCCGTCTCGATATTTGACAGGAGTCTTAATTGTTCGATGGTTTCAAGAGGTAGGTCCTGGGCCTCATCCACCACAATAAGTAAGCCCTTTCCTTGGTTGGCAAGGTTTATTATATGATCTTGAAAATCTTTTAATAAAAGGCCAAGTTCGTAACGTTCTGGTTTTAAAGGTATTTTTAGCTCTTCAAGAAGAAGACTCATTAAACCCTGTGGGCTGACAGCTGGAGTGACTATAACAGCAGCTTGTTTTTCATTACCAAGTTTTTTTAAGAGTAGGCGTAAGATCATGGTCTTGCCAGATCCTGCATGACCACTTAAGACCATAAAGCCTTCTCCTCTCCTAATACCATAATTCAGGATGTCCATGGCCTGCTTGTGGGCCTTGGATGGAAAGAAGAAGTCTATATCTGGAGAGAGCCTGAATGGAGGCTCTGAAAAATGAAACCACTGTATATAGTCCGGTACTTTTTGTGCCATTTATTTGAGGCTCCCCATCATGTCATAGATTGGTCCTAACAGACCCATGACTATGATTACAAATATTATGCCAGCAAATATTATGAGCACAGGTTCAAGGGTTTTGGCTATGGTATCAACCAGCCTGTTTACCTTCACCATGTAGAAATCGGCCAGTATCTTAAGCTGGTCTGGCATGGTACCTGTTCCTTCTCCCACTCGAACCATTCGTAAGATAAATGGCTCAAAAAAGGAGCATTCTTTGAACGCCTCTGAAATAGAGGAACCAGAGAGAACAAAATGTTTTATCTTGGAGACGTCCTTTTTTAGTATTTGGTGCGTTATGGCCCCTTCCATTACATCAAGGCTTCTAAGTACGTCTATACCAGAGGCTGTAAGTAGTGATAGATATTCAAAAAAAAATGCTAGTTGTGATGCCTTGATTATGCTTCCTATGAGTGGAACCTTTGACCAAAAGGTATCCCAGGCGAATTTTATCTTCTCATTTTTTGAGGCAAGTATACCAAAGGTAACTAAAAATATTAAAAAAATGGGGAAAAGAAACCAGTATGATTCTACTGCCTTGACTATAGAAAAAAGTATTCTTGTCATAATTGGCAGTTCTTTTAGACCAAGACTTTTAAATAGCTCAAAGAGTTTTGGCAGTACGAATATAAGCCAAAACGCCAAGGCTCCGGTCATTGCTGTCAAAATTACGACAGGATAACTAAGGGCCTGTTTAGTTTTGTCTATGATTTCCTGAACCCTCTCTATATGGTCTGCTGCGTCTTCAAGGGTTCTATCCAGTTGGCCTGTTTCTTCTCCAAGACGTGCAAGTACAATCACAATGTTAGGGAAAATTGCTTTATGATGTGAAAGGGCTTCTGAAAA
>JAMOUE010000302.1 GCA_027068235.1 Deltaproteobacteria bacterium
ATGATTGTGGACATGGCAAGGCTTGCAACAGATCTTGGTTTGCGAGTTCATGCAGGCCACGGTCTCAACTATCAAAATACAGGGAGACTTGCAGCAGTAAGTGAGATAGTTGAATTTAGCATTGGGCACTCCATTATTTCACGTTCCGTCTTTGTGGGAATTGAACGGGCAGTAAAGGAGATGCTTGCAATCATAAAAGGTTGTTGAAGAAGTCTTGAAATCGTTACGCATGTCTTTTGTCACAATCAGAGGGTGTTGTGCTGGCATTTTTAGTGGGAGCACTTTTTTAGTCCAATAACCTGTTATCGTTGGGCGCTGACGTGGAGATCCCTCTGCGTTTCAGCTTTTTTTCATGGTGTTGTTTTTCTCTTTATTTGTAATGATAGCAATAACTTCGGTATCTTTTAACTCCTGGTAATATTACTTGGAGCGTAAAAGAGAAGACAAATTGATTGCTGTCATTGCGAGGAGGTGCGAATGCGCCGAGAAGCAATCCCCACTGAAGGAACAGGGTAGTTCACAGCAGCTGCGCTGTCTCTGCAATGACAATGAGGATCGCTTTTCGGCCCTTCTGGGCCTGTAATGACGGCTCATGTCATCTAAAAAAGGCTCTCAGTAATACACAGTAAGCGAAACAATCTCTTACAGGATAGATAGGAAAGCGGAAGTTACTCATTAAAATAATAAACTTGCTTGTGATATAATTTGTAGGTATGTTCTAATTTCAAAAACAGAGGGAGATTATAATGAGATTGATTACGTTTATTTTTTTAATTGTTTCTATCTTTTGGGGTAATGTTGGTGAAATAAATGCCTATACTTTTACTGTTTTAGATTATCCAGGAAGTCAATATACGGGACTTTTTGATATAAATAACAATGGAGTGATAGTAGGGACGTATAGGGATTCTTCGGGCAATAGTCACGGCCTTACATATGATACAACAAATGGTTTCCAGACCTTGGATTATGCTGGAGCTTCTCGTACCGAATTAATTGGTATAAATAACAACGGTGTAATAGTAGGAACATATATAGATTCTTCAGGTAATAGTCATGGGCTTATATATGATCCAAACAGTGGTTTTCAGACATTGGACTACTCTCAAGGTGATGGTACTCTTCTTCTTGGTGTGAACGATAGTGGGCTGATTACAGGTACATATAGGGATTCTTCAGGTAATATTCATGGTCTTTTATACGATACAGCAAGTGGTTTCCAGGTGCTTGATTATCCTGGAGCCTTTTCCACAGGCTTATTTGGTATAAATAATAGTGGCACAATTGTTGGTCTTTACACGGATTCTTCTAATAACAGTCATGGCCTTATATATGATGCAACAAATGGTTTCCAGACCTTGGATTATCCAGGAGTAAATTATACGTGGCTCTTTGATATTAATAATAATGGAAAAATAGTTGGAGTTTATGGAAATTCAGGACAAAATTTTCATACAGGTATGACATATGATACTATAAATGGTATAAAATCCATTAGTTACGCTGGAGCACAGTATACGTGGATTTATGGTATAAATGACAACGATCAGCTTGTAGGATTATATTTGGATTCATCATCTAGTAATATGCATGGTCTTGTTGTCCTTCCCAGTGCTCTTCCTCCCAATAACAGCGTGCCTGAACCAGCAACAGTTATCTTTTTGGCAGTAGGTATTGGTTTCTTCTCGTTTATGGCACGTCGAAAATGTTACAGTAACAAATAAAAGAAACAAGAAAAAAGCGCAAATGAAAGGGAAACCCTATGCGATTTAGCTGTAGGGTTTCCCTTTTTTTATGATTTTTAAGGCGGCCTGTCAC
>JAMOUE010000303.1 GCA_027068235.1 Deltaproteobacteria bacterium
AATTTTCTAAGAGATCTTTGCAAAATTTCTTGATTCTCTACATGTCTCATGCTAAATCTAGCCAAAAACTAAAGGTGTCAGTAAATGTTCAAAGAAAATAAAGGCCAGCTAACTATCGGCGAACATCTCATTTACCAAAATCTACCTGAAGATGTTCTCTCTCGCATCAATAAGCTCATCGATTGGCATCCCTTCGAGAAAATCCTGGCTTCTCTGCACCCCGCTAAGGTCGGTCGTAAAGCCTATAACCCCGTCATGATGCTCAAAATCCTCATCATCCAACAAATCTACGGCCACTCCGACCCCGAAATTGAACTCCAGCTCCGCGGCAACCTCTTCTACCGCCGCTTCCTTGGCCTCTCTGCTGTTGACCCCGTGCCCGATCACTCTACCATCTCCCGCTTCCGCTCCGACCTCAAGTCCATGAATCTCTATCGCCAGTGTTTCCAGGAGCTTAAACGTCAGCTTGCCCAAAAGGGCTTTGAACTTCGGGCCGGAAAAATCATTGACGCCCGTCTGGTCAAGGCCGCCAGACGCCCCGGCAAGGACGATGATGCCTCCTTCACCAAAAAGGGTAAGAAGACTGTCTATGGCTACAAAGATCACCTGGCCATTGATCCCAAAAATGGATTTGTCTCCGAATTTGTATGTACTCCGGCTAATGTCCACGATTCCCAAGTGATTGATGAACTGCTTGAAGGAGATGAGGCGGCCATCTTTGCCGACAAGGCCTATGACAAACAAGAACTCCGGAAGAGATGCCGCAAGAAAGGTGTATTTTGTGGCATCTTGGCTAAGGCTCGTCGAGGGAGACCGCTTTCGGCGAAGCAGAAAAGGAGGAACCAGGTTCTTTCGCGCATCAGGGCCAAGATAGAGAGAGTGTTTGGGATTTTTTCTTTGCATCTTCAGAGGGAGAGGGCGCGCTATGTGGGCCTTTTTGCCAACGAGATTCATCTCTTTTTGACCTGTTTTACCTACAATCTCCTCAATCTTTATTGGCGACTTAGGCGGAGAGAAGCCTTTTAAAGGTGAATATGGGCGAACTGTGTCTGAAATAGAAAAAGAGCTATAAAATGCAGGAAAAGAGAACGAAAGAATGGAAAAATCTTTACAATATTGGCAACAATCAGCAGAATTTTTACTCGAAATGTCTGTTGAATTCGTGGACAACACGAAATTTTCTTTAAATTTCTTAATTTATGCAAAGGTCTCTTTAAGGTCCATCAACCTCATCAAACGCCTGACCCTTTTGCGCCCCACTTTAAAGCCCTTCCTCCTCAACACCTCCGCCATTCGGCGACTCCCATAATAGGGCTTGGCCAAATATTCCTTGTCGATCTCTTTCATCAGTTCCAAATTCTCCTCCTTCTCTCCGCGGCTCTGATAGTAGTAACTTGAACGATTAAGCCCCAGAAGCTTGCATTGCCTGGAAATACTTAACTTCTCTCCTTTACACACAAGCTCCTTTTTCTGGGCCATGGTCAGACCTTTTTGTAGATTCCGGCTAAAAAATCCCGCTCCACCACCAGTTCCCCTATCTTGGCCTGAAGTTGTTTGATTTGGGCCTCATAATCCCTGGTATTTTTTGATTCCTTGGGCACAGCAAAGATGGAAACCAATCCATTTAGAGCTTGTCTTTTCCATTTAGAGATAAGATTTGGGTGAAGATCAAACTGAACTGCCAATTCAGCAAGAGATTTTTCTTCCTTGAGAGCCTCCAGAGCCACTTTGGCTTTGAATTGAGGCGAATACTTTTGGGTTTTCTTCTTGTCATCGGACCCTCCTTATTTGATTTTTTCACTTTAACCCACTG
>JAMOUE010000304.1 GCA_027068235.1 Deltaproteobacteria bacterium
TTCACTTGCTCGTCTAAGCCTTGGGCTACTGTATTGATTCAGCTCCTGCTCCCATTCATCAAAAAGGGCTTCGGCTACATCCTCTACGGCTGCTATTCTGTCGTGAACCTCTTTGGCCCTGGCCTCAAGATTTTCCAGCTCATCCTTTAGCTGGTTGTACTTTTCTTCCAGGTCGCCACCGTCATAATTTACAACGCTGGCAAAGCGTTCCAGGGCCGAGGCGAATTCCTTTTTGGCTTCGAGTTGGCTGTCGCGGGCCTCTTCAACCCTATCAACCAATATATCTCTTTTGTGAATGCCCATTTTCTCCATGGTGGAGTAGTAAACCTGACTGCAACTAGTTACGCATAGTGTGCATCCAATAAGCAAAATGAGAAAATGTTTTACATGCCAGAGCTGATTCATTCTTTCTTTGTCCTTTCTTTAGCACATAAGAGTTTAGTAAAAATCACTTGGGAATTTAGCCCAATCATATTCTTTATGTAAAGTTTTTACTTTATGCCAATAAGATTGGTTGATGTTTTTGGCAAGTCCTTTGTAATAGCAGGTTTGAATGGCTACGGCTGTAAAACCTGCATTCCTTGTATTTATCTTTATTCTCATCTGTCTTCTTCCTTCCGCTCGCCTTTAACACGCCTTTAAATTGATGCAATTTTCATGTAAAATATCTCAATGAAATCTCAATGAATGGGCGATAAGAAAATAAAATATCTCTTTATCTTTTTTATACCTTTTTGATTTGAATTTGAAAGGAGAGGGTCATGGAAAGCACTGGCATAACAGTCATGGAACATCTGTTGATACATCAAAAAGAGAATCCTTTGGCAACTGGAAGGTTTACCAGACTTTTAAGCGAACTCATTTTCTCAGCCAAGATCATCTCCAGAGAGGTCAAGAAGGCGGGCTTAGTAGATATTCTAGGGTTAACTGGAAAGGTCAATGTCCAAGGTGAAGAGGTTAGAAAGCTAGATGATTACGCCAACAGAATCCTTATTTACCGTATGCAACACGCCGGTGTCCTTTGTGCCATGGCCTCAGAGGAAAACGCTGACATCATTGAAATTCCAGACAATATGCCGCGGGGAGATTATATCCTTGTCTTTGATCCCCTTGATGGCTCTTCCAATATAGACGTGAATGTGAACATCGGGACAATCTTTTCCATTAGGAAAAAGACCAGTGACAGGACCTACGTTACCCTTGAGGACTTTTTGCAGGAAGGTACCACTCAGGTGGCGGCAGGTTACTTTCTTTACGGCCCAAGTACCATGCTTGTTTATACCACGGGCAATGGAGTGGATGGATTTACGCTAGATCCCTCGGTTGGCGAGTTTCTTCTATCCCATCCTTCCATAAAGATTCCTGAAATTGGCAAGGTTTATTCAGTGAATGAGAGTTACAGGTGCTACTGGGATGATAAGGTCAAGGCAGTGGTAGATTACTTTAAAAGCCCTGAAAATCAGCGTGGCAAACCATACACATCTAGATACATAGGGAGCCTGGTGGCAGACTTTCATAGGAATCTGCTGTATGGCGGGATATTTATGTATCCTGCAGACAAAAAGGACCCAGCCAAGCCTCATGGAAAGCTCAGGCTTCTTTGCGAGGCAGCGCCCCTTGCCTTTGTATGTGAACAGGCAGGAGGGGCTGCTACCGATGGCTCCAAGAGAATCCTTGATTTAAAGCCAGAGGCCCTGCACCAAAGGGTTCCTCTGTTCATTGGAAGCAAGAAAGATGTGGAAAAGGTTACCGAAATAATGAGCTAACGCCTTATAAAACGCCTCCATCTATAAAAAGAAAAGAGACGAT
>JAMOUE010000305.1 GCA_027068235.1 Deltaproteobacteria bacterium
AGCGTAAAAGAGATGACAAAGTGATTGCTTTCATAGCAGCTGCGGCCGCCTCTGCAATGACAATGAGGATTGCTTCCGGCCCTTCTAGACTTGTAATGACGGCTCATGTCATCTAAAAAAGGCTCTCAGTAATAATATGAGTCTTCTGGCTTATATCTGTATTTTACATATTGGCTTTAAGTTTTATGATTATTGATTGATCATTCAACTTGAAGTCACCAGAGATCTTTTTAATACTCATCTTTGCTACAGCAAGGGCCAAATCAACAGGGGCAAATGATAATTCTTCTATCTCTTTGATGGTGCCATTTCTTTCTATAAAAGATGAAAGGTGTTCAACCCTTTCTAAAGGAAAGCCCCTACCTTCTGGCTCAAATTTCATTACAATATCAGAAGAATCTGGTTCTGCTTCAATGGCAATGTGGAGTTTTGGATCGTTTTCTTTTTTTAGGGTTTGAATACAACTAAAAAGAACGCTATCTAATGCATCCTTCAAATAGCGTTCCTTTGATACTACAACAGGTGAGGCACTTGGTATTTCAAGGTCAAGAATTACTTTATGTTTAAAGAAAAGGTCTGATTTCCAAAATTCTATAGTCTCTTCAAGTAACCTCGCTACCATTATGGGGCCTTCATCGTCATCTTGTTCATCATCGGCAACTCTAGAGCCAACAAGTTTAACAAGATGGTTGATCTTGGCTACTATCGTCTCAAGCTGGTCAAGCCTTTCAATTGCCTGCTGAATGCCACTTGATACTTCGCTATTCTCACATGGTTGAGAGGCCAATAGATTGAGATCCATTCCAAGGAGTTCTATTTGCATTGAAAGGACCTGTAGAGGACTATTCATGTTATGAACTATCCCTTTTGCATTACGGCCAATAAGACTATCTCTAAAATATCTTAAAAGATCTAGCTCTGTCCCATCTTTCCCACCAGACATGACGTCCCTCCTAAATTACATCAATAGTCGTATAGAAGTCTTCAAAATTTTTAATGAGACAAAAAATATTCTTGATCCGATTTATCTTTTTTAAAGACATACGAAAGAGTATATTGATTTGAGTAATTTTTACAACCATTCAGTAAATTTAATTTTTAAAAATATTTGCTTGACGTGGATTCAAATAATACGCTCCCTATACCGTTGTTCCTACTTTAGGCCACTTCTAAAAATTGTTTTTTCTTAAATGGCTGCGTTATGCTCAAAAAATAATTCGCGAAATATCAACAAGATGTCTGCGGTTATTTTCTGCTAAAACAATTTTTTTAAGAGCTGATATGTCTTACCTGGAGTAGGTAGTTCTTTTAACTCATCTAGAGAAAACCATTTTGCCTCCAATGCATCATCCATAGCTATAGGAAGATCTTCCTGGCATGTTGCAGCCACATAAAGAATAACGTAATGATATTGCAGTGTTCCACTATCGTCCTTATATATGGCATCTATTGCATCGTAAACACTATAAGGTTGACAATTAAGCCCTGTTTCTTCCAAAACTTCTCTCTGGGCGGCTTGGAATATGGTTTCTCCAAGCTCTATGCTTCCACCTGGTACAGACCATAATCCCTGAGCTGGCGGTTTGCCTCTTTTTATCATAAGAATCCGGCCTTTATTAGACAGCACGGCAACCCCTACTGCTGGGATTGGAAAGAGCGGGTATTCACACCTTTCTTTTCTATGTCCTTTGTTCATGATACATAAACATAGTAGTTTAAAGGTCGGTTGCAACTGCTGTTTCTTAATGAGACTTGATGCTTTTACAACATAAATGAAAGAGGAAGGGAAAAAATATGATTAATCTTGCCCTACTTTATGGAGGTAGATCAGCAGAACGAGATGTGTCCATTGCAGGGGCCAAAGAGGTGGAAAAGGCCTTGGATAAAGAGAAGTATATGATTTTCAAGTATGATGCAGCTACTGATTTGGAGGGCCTTGTTCATGATGCCGCAAGATTGGATTGTGTATTCATTCTTCTTCATGGCAAATATGGAGAGGATGGGACAATACAGGGCCTACTAGATTTGTTGGATTTACCCTATCAAAGTGCTGGTGTGCTTGGAAGTTCAATGGCCATGGATAAGCATGTTTCCAAGATCATGTATAGGCAGGCTGGACTTTTGACTCCGGAATGGATGTATTTTAGAAGAGGAGACAGTATCGAAGTATCGGAAATAGAGGAGAGGGTTGGCTTGCCTTTGGTTGTTAAGCCATGTAATCAGGGTTCGAGTGTTGGTATTACTCTAGTCAAAAAGAGGGAAAAGATTCGTCAGTCAATAGAAAATGCCTTTTCATGGGACAATGAAGTGATAGTTGAGGCGTATATAAAAGGGACTGAAATTACAGGAGGTGTTCTTGGTCTCAATGATATAGAGGCGCTACCTATAGTTGAAATAATCCCTGGCAATGAGTTTACCTTTTTTGATTATAAAGCAAAATATACTCCTGGTGCTACAAGGGAAATATGTCCGGCAAGGATTGACGCTGATTTGACGACTATGGCTCAAAATATAGCCAAGAAGGCCCATGAAGCTTTGAAACTTACCATTTATAGCAGAACTGATATGATGCTTACTGATGATGGAGAAATTTACTGTATAGAGACTAATACAATTCCTGGTATGACTCTTACAAGCCTATTTCCTCAAGCTGCAAAGGTGCATGGCTTCGATTTTCCCAGCTTGTTGGATAAACTCATAGAGCTTGCCATGGAAAGAAAGAAACTAGAGAAAATAAAAAATAAATCGGAGTAAATAGCTGTATTTTTGAAAACGCAGTTTAAGAGTAATTATCTCCATCATTATTATTGGTGTCATCGCAATCTGTGTGAATAAATTCCCATTGCAAGGAACAGGAGAGTAGGGGATTGCCGCAGGGTTACGTAGCTTTGCAATAATAAAAAAAGTCCTTCCTTTTTGATACGTGAAAAAATCTACCAAATATCAAATTGTTACAAGTAAAAAATTTCTTTTGTGAAGTGGGAAATTAATTACAGGAAAAATGTTTCATATATGAAAAGTTTTTCCTTTTGATACTTGGGGATTTTTTACATTCATTTAATTTCTGTAAAACTTTTGCCGAAAAGCCTTTTATACTGGCACGATTCATGCTGAATAGAGGTTATGGTAAATGTTGCGAAATTAATTTTTCAAAAACTAATTAACAAGAGGGTAAAGGAGGTCATTATGCTTCAAAAATCACAAATGCTTCAATCATCTCTAAAATGTATTTTGTGTCTTGTGGCTTTTTTTATTGGTTCTTCTGGTGGTTTTCTATATGCAGCCTCCATTTACATGACAGTTATGGATTGTGCCGGAAATCTTACCTCTGGTGACGCAGTTCAAGCGTATTTGGGAGATGGCTATTGTGATGATGGTACCTGGGGGATCGATCTTAATTGTCCCTCTTTTAATTACGATAATGGAGATTGTTCAGGTTGGGGTAGTGGAAGCGGATACAGTACAGACTGCGTTGGCAATATAGCTTCAACGGCGCAAATTCAATCTTGGTTAGGGGATGGCTATTGTGATGACGGCTCATATGGACTGGTATTGAATTGTGCCCAGTACAACTGGGATAACGGTGATTGTAACTACAGTAGTGGCTCTAGCACAAGTTACACAACAGACTGTGTGGGCAATACAGTATCTGTAGCGCAAATTCAATCTTGGTTGGGAGATGGCTATTGTGATGATGGTACATACGGAGTAGTGCTTTATTGTCAAGAGTATAATTGGGACTATGGAGATTGCGGCTATGGTGGTGTAAGTACCGGTACTTCTGGAGGATATACAGTTGACTGTGTAGGTAATGCAGTATCTGTAGCACAGGTACAGGCCTGGTTGGGAGATGGCTATTGTGATGATGGTACATACGGAGTAGTGCTCTATTGTCAAGAGTATAATTGGGACTATGGTGACTGTAGTTATGGAGGTACCGCCACAGGACCTACTAATAATTATACGATAGATTGCTCAGGAAATATGGTGCCTCTATATTATGTTCAAGCGTGGTTGGGAGATGGTTACTGCGATAACGGTCAAAATGGCATTAATTTAAATTGTTACGAATATAATTATGATTACGGTGACTGCAACGTGATCCTGTACTAATTAAGTTAAGCTGTTCATAATGCAATTTAAAAGGAGTTGAGTCGTCATGAGTAAAATAATGAATCGTTTTGTATTGATCTCGATTTTTTTCTTTATTGTAAGCGGACTGTCTCTTTTGTTGAATAATGCATATGCATTCGATGGAAAATCTGGTTGGTGGTATACGCCAGGAAAAGATGGTACTGGAGTGTCTGTAGAAATACAGGGCAATACGGCATTTGTCGCTCTTTTTACTTATTATGACGATACAGGTCTTCCTTTTTGGATGACGGGTTATGGTTCCATTGAAAGAAATGTACAAAATCGATTTGGCACCTCCGATGTATTTACCGGGACTCTAAATTATTGGGCCGGTTGGCCACTTGGTTCTTCATATTATGCCCCCACCTCTTATCGATTTGGCTCAATAAAGATTATCTTTTTCTCGGATGATGATGCAGAAATCAGTTATACTGTTGAAGGCTTTAAGAGTGCTTCAGGGGCTAAGAAAAAGACAGAGAAAGAGCCAGTTACATTTACTGCCAAATTGTCCAAATTTATGAAGGACGTTTCTCCAGGTAATCTAGATCCCAGGGATATAAATGGGTGGTGGTACGATCCCGCCTACAACGGTATGGGATTTTTTATGGAGGTAAGAGGTGGTACTGCATTCCTGACCTGGTATCATTACGGTCCTGATACCTTGCCGTTATGGTGGACTTGTACAGCTCCGTTAGGACCATCTGATAGTCACTTGTCTTGTGATCTTCTTCAGTGGCAAGGCGGTTCAAGTATCGGTGCCGATCAGTACCGAAAGCCTTCTGCTGCCACTGTAGGTTCCATGAATTTGACTATTAATAACAATCGCACAGCACTTCTTGAGTGGAATGGAACACAGTTTCATCTCCAAAGGTTCGTTTTCGGGAATTAATCCTTAACATGTAGTTAGCTTTCATAACATGCCCTTGCCGCCTTTTGTAGATTTTAGACATCTACATGAAGTGGCAAGGGATTTTTTTTGTGTAATGACAAAAACTTATAGCTACCGGCATTTTTTTCTGAAAATTGTTTTTACTATTGGATACGTAATGGAGATGGTGATGAGGCCAAGGCCAATCATAAGAAATACAGACCAATTCAGTCCAGGTTCAAGAAGGCTAATTTGGGGCTTTTGAGGGTTGTAATGTACAAGTACATTTTTCCCGACAGGGTACTTTTTGAGGATGTTTTTAATATAATTTTCAGATGCAAAGCAGCGCCATCCAGAGTTTAACCTGTGGCCTTCAAATACCTGATTTCCAACCAGATATAGATAATCCAAATTCAGACAAAGACGTGCTATACGTATCTTAGAAGAGGTTCTAAGCTCTTCCACACGAGACTTTATGATACGACCTTTGGCAGTGGGCCAACTTTTTGCCTTTATTCCCTCAATCCCCATTGAGATCCCTATAGCCAGACAATAAAGTCCTAGAAAGGCGAAAATTAGCCCAATAAATTTCATGATGACGTATCTTCTGAAAGGATTAGCCCTTCTGGTAAATGTTCTCCAAATACCTTGTCACGTTCATCCTGTTGAATCTCTTGGAATGTTCGGATTGGAGCAATCTGCTCAGGTTTTGCGCCAAGAAGTTCAAGCCACAAGGCGATATCATCTCTGGCATGTTGAGGTAAATCCCTGGCCCTGTCACCACAGACCCTTGCCATTGACACAACACAATTTACAAGAGCAGGCAACTCTTTTTTAAGTTCCTTTCTTTTAAGCAGTTCTATCCACTCCATCACCTTGGAAGGCGGTATCACTTTATTTGCAGGTCCGTATAGTGGAATCCTGGCGCCGATTCTACCAATGGTCCACAAGAGTTCCTTTTTAAATGGACTTTTGTGCATAATAGATAAGGCCTTGCTACCTAATGTTTCTTTAATATTGAGATCGAGCCTTTCCATGTTGCCAGCAAGCAACCACATCTGTTTTGCTTCTTCGGTATTCGGCTTGAATATCTTTATTTTTTTCTTTCTTTTGGGCCTTTTTTCTGGGACCAACACCTGTAGAACAGGAGTAAAGAGTTGATGCTGCTGGCCGCTTCCAAGCCCTCCTGCCACTCTTCTCCAAAATATCCACCACTGTAACCTGGCTTCAAGCTTATTGACGTTAGCGAGGCCTTCAAAAGATAGAGGCCATACCTTTTTAATGCGCCAAGGATCTGCCGGGTCGCCAAAGCCGGGTCTGAGACAAAATCCAGCCAGATTGAACCAGCGGGCTTCATGCATCAGGCTTTTCTTCCTTCCACTTCTGACTTCAAGTAGGATGTCTGAAAGCCCTCTTGATATGGCCAAAGACCATAGCTCCTTACCCATACCAAAGATGTCTGATAATCTTGAAACAAGCTCCTTAGGCTCTATGACATCTGTGCCTTGGCTTTGCTTGGCAAAACATGCCTTGATGACCTCTTCAGCCTTTATAAGGGCCTCTTTATCTTCTTGGGTAAGGTCCTTTTCTGTCACTTTTCTTGGATCATCTTTAAGGGCTACTCTAACACCCTCCACATGGTAATCTTTATTCTCTTTGCGATCTTCTTGGGATCGCAGCTCAAACTGAAGACGCCACCTGTGAGGTGAAGAAAGAGATCGGCAGTATAATTCTAATGTGCCAATTGCAGTAATCTTTGAACCTATGCTTACAGGTATCTGTTTGTCCTGACCACGCCGTCCATACTTCAAGACTGTTTGCAATGGCGGAAGACGCACAAATTCATCTTGATTTATCTCAACGATGTCTCCAACATGGTCATCTTGCCTGATGGTGGAGCTGAAAAGGGTAAACTTTACAGGTCTATTTGTGATTACTTGAAATTTCTTGTCTATTTCAACTTCTTGGCCTTCTTCTGTGCCTCTTTCTATAAGGCACACGGCCTTTTTGGTATCGTTGCCAGTTTGGCCCCCTGAAAGGCCTA
>JAMOUE010000306.1 GCA_027068235.1 Deltaproteobacteria bacterium
AAAAGAAAATCTGCTGGCAGCCCAAGGGGTCTATAACCCAGGTAGTGAGGTAAAAGGTGGATACCCTGAATTTAAAGATGTTGTGCCAGGTACCAATTGGAAGACAGATCTCTCGCAAAAGACAATAAAGGTGGCTATATCTAAGGGGATGGCTCCTTTTGGAAACGCAAGGGCCCGGTGTGTATGCTGGAATTTCCCAGACCAGGTACCTATCCACAGAGAGCCCATCCACTCTCCAAGGCCAGATCTAATAGCCAAATATCCCACCTATCCTGACAAAGAGGAACAGTACCGGGTCTATACAAAGTTCAAAAGCGAACAAAAGCCAGATTTGGTAAAGAAGTTCCCGTACATTCTCATTACAGGCAGGATGGTTGAGCACATGGGAGGTGGAGCAGAAACCAGGTCAAACAAGTATCTGGCAGAGCTTGCCTCTCAGATGTATGCAGAGATAAATATCCGTCTTGCCAACAACCTTGGCATTAGGGACGGGGACATGATGTGGATAGAATCTCCTGAACAGGGCAAAGTAAAGGTCATGGCCAAGGTCACTGATAGGGTGGATGAACATACTATCTTTATGCCTTTCCACTTTGGTGGCATGTTCATGGGACAGGATCTTTCAGGAAATTATCCCCAAGGGTGTAAACCGTATGCCTTGGGAGAGCCTGCAAATATCGTTACTAACTACAGCTATGACATCATTACCCAGATTCAGGGAACCAAGGAAGGTCTTTGCCAAGTCAGAAAGGCCTAGCCGTGGGCAGGCAGGGAGGTTTATAAAATGGCCAGAATGAAATTCCTATGTGATATTGAACGCTGTATTGATTGTAAGGGCTGTGTAATTGCCTGCAAGGAAGGAAACGGTGTGCCTGTCGGCATAAACCGAAGGCGTGTAATAACTATTAACCAAGGGAAACCTGGTGAAAAGTCCATCTCTATCTCGTGCATGCACTGTTCTGATGCCCCGTGCATTGCAGTATGTCCAGTAAACGCAATCTACCAACGAGATGATGGTATTGTCCTTGTCAACAAGGATGTCTGCATTGGGTGCGGTTATTGTTTTATTGCGTGTCCTTTTGGAGTCCCTCAATTTCCAAAGGGAGACACCTTTGGAAAACGCGGTGTCATGGACAAATGCACCTTTTGTGCCGGTGGTCCAGCTCCCAATTTTAGTGAAAAAGAACGCCGGCTTTACGGGCAAAACAGAATAGCTGAAGGTAAAGTCCCCCTTTGTGCAGCAATGTGTTCCACCAAGGCCCTGCTTGCAGGAGATGGGGATGTGATATCACGAATCTTTCAAGAAAGGGTGGCAAGAAGGGGAACCGGCGCAAAGGCTCCAGGCTGGTCTACTGCTTACAAATAAACGTTCCAGGCTATTGGCCATGAAAACAAATATGCAAAAGCAACGCATTCAATATATCGTTCAGATAGGCACAGTGATTGTGTGCTTGCTAATTTGTTGTTTTTGCTTTGCCTCGGAACTCATAATTAAAAGATACGGTCTGGTCTCGTCTACTCAGATATTTAAAGAGTTTCACGTGGTTGCGTCACCCCAGTGGCATCACTACGCATCAGATTTTATTACCTTTGTCCATAAGGCTGGAAGGCTCTATGTATGGGTGCTATTTGGGGTGCCTTTGCTCTTCCTTCTCCACTTTTTAGTAATTGGTCCCAAAAAATTCAGCCACACTGGGAAAAAGATATACTTTTATTCGGTAGTTACTAGACTTTTCCATTGGCTGTGTGCCCTATGTTTTTCGTTGTTGGTGTTTACCGGGTTAATGATAGTCTTTGCCAAGACCTTTGGAGGTGGCTCCACAGTGCTTCTTGCTCGCACGATTCATATTTGGTGTGCCTATGCCTTTTTAATAGTGGCGACACCTTTATTTTTGATTTGGCTCAAAGATATGATTCCAGCACCACATGACTTAATGTGGTTGCTAAAGGCTGGAGGTTATCTTTCAAAACAAACAAATCAAGTACCAGCAGGGAAATTCAACTTTGGCCAAAAGATGTGGTTCTGGTTGGCCTTTGCTGGCGGTGTGGTAATGTTTTATACAGGCTACTACCTCAGCACAATGGGAGTTTCTCAGGCCCAAATGGCAGCTTTCTTAAAGATTCATCTAATTCTTGGCCTTTTTATCCTTGCATTTTTTATAACTCACCTCTACATGTCTCTATTTGCAATAAAAGGCTCTTTAAAAAGTATGATTGAGGGCTACAAATGGGAAGAAGAGGTGAGGGCCCTACATGGCAAGATGTTAAAATAAGAAAGCCTTGGTCAGATCTGGTCTAGAAATATTTGTTACCGATAGGCCCTCTTGGGCTCAAGGCAGACGTCTTGGACTCCTGTGCAACCAGGCATCTGTGGATTCTAACTTACGCCATGGCCGTTTATTAATAAACAAAGCCTTTCCACATGATCTAAAGGCCATTTTTAGCCCTCAACACGGCCTTTTTGCCCAAAAGCAAGACAACATGAAGGAATCTCCAGATCTGGTTGATCCGCTTCTGAAAATTCCTGTATTTAGCCTTTATGGGGAAAGCCGTAAGCCAAGCAGTCAGCAACTTTCACTTATAGATCTGCTAGTTGTGGATCTGCAGGACTGCGGTACCAGGGTCTATACATATGTTTGGACCTTGTATTTAGCAATGAAAGAATGTGCCAAGAGTGGAGTAGCAGTGGCAATCCTCGACAGGCCCAATCCCATTGGAGGAGAAGAGGTTGAAGGGAATGTAGTGGATAGTAGCTTATTTTCATTTGTTGGTTTGGCACCATTACCAATGCGTCATGGAATGACAATGGGTGAGCTTGCCTTGTTTCTGGCCAAGTGGGCAAGACTGGATCTGGAGCTTTACGTGGTGAAAATGCAGGGCTGGAGAAGAAGTATGTATTTTGAAGAAACAGGGCTTCCCTGGGTGCTGCCATCGCCAAACATGCCTCGTATTGAAACTGCTGTTGTTTATCCTGGACAGGTGATCCTTGAGGGAACCAACCTGTCTGAAGGCAGGGGTACGACTTTACCTTTTGAGATATTTGGTGCTCCTTATATAGATGCATCAAGAATAGAGAAAGAAATAAGTACAATTGACGGAGTAACTCTACGCTATCAATCCTTTGAGCCTACATTTAATAAGTGGCACGGCCACAATTGTCATGGCTTTCAGCTCCATGTTACTGACCGTTATAAATTCAAACCATACCGTTTTACCCTAAACCTTTTATCCACATTGAAAAAATGCCATCCAGAAGATTTCTCATGGACTCCACCACCTTACGAGTACGACTTTTTCAATCTGCCGGCAGATCTCATAATTGGGAATAAGAATATTAGAAAGATGGTAGAATACGGAGCAGAAAAGCAAGAATTTGACATGCATTTCAAAAACGATGAAAAGGATTTTTGTAATAAAAGAAAAGAGTTTCTCCTTTATCAGTAACCAGTTTAAAATTTGGAAGTCTTTTAAAGAACATCGTGCCCAATAGGACATATCTACTGGCTAATCATCACTCAAAAGAAATTTTGCAATAATTTTTGGAAACTCTCCATTTTTTTGGCATATGACTTCTATCAACTGGCCTACGCCAAAAGAGTTGACGCTTTTAAAACGGGCAGCAGCAGAGCTACGTTTCCTGCTTACAAGAGGATATGACAAAAATCCTGCAATCAACTTTATAGGCAACCACTACCAGCTCAACAAATTATACAGACATCTTTTGTTTAGAGCTATTTTCCCAAGGCATATTTGCCAATTACGCAGGCAAAAAAAGGTTATAGTAGCCGGTATAGAAGGGAAGGTGCTCCTGATAGATGGATACAATTGCTTTATAACCTTGGAAAGCGCCATAAAAGGTAAACCGGTCATTAGATGTGACGACGGATTTGTTAGGGATGTTAGTGGTGTTTTTAGAGCCTTTACTCCCTCTCACTTCACATACAATGCATGGACCCTTATGCAAAGGGTCTTTACATATCACAGGCCCAACAAGATTATCTTTTTTCTTGATGCACCTTATTCAAATAGCAAAAGGTTTTGCCGACAAATACGAGCATGGATGTACAGCTCCGACATAATAGGTGACTGCATTCTTACGAAGCGATCTGAAAAGGAATTTGGACATCTTGATGGAATAAAAGTTAGTGGAGATTCTGTAATTATCGATAATAGTAGTCAGGTCTTTGACCTTTCTGGTCATATTATAAGCAGAATGTTAAGGATCAAGCCGATAAGGTTGTAATTTGCCTGATTAATAGAGATATCCCTTAAAAACATAGAATAATCCAACGCCAATCACAAAGAATATATAGTTCACTATTACAAATCTGCGAGTAAAAAATGAAATATTAATATTACGGCTGGAAGATATATAGATTTTATACGCAATTAAATTTGCAAGAGAGCCAACCAATCCTCCAAAACCTCCTACATTCGTTCCCCATAACAGAGCCTTCCAATTAGATGTAAACTTGGAAAAAAGTAGGGCTGCAGGAACATTGCTTATCACTTGACTGCTCAACGAAGATAACAAAAAGATATGATCAGAATGTTCGATCAACGATTCAAAAATAATCTTCATGTTTTCAGATAGTCCCAAGAAACACAGCATTGTCAACAACAGTCCATAATCTATTCTGAAGCAGCTTAAATCAAATACTGCAATAAGAAGCATTACACCTATCAATGTTATGAAAGGGATGACTTTCAAAATTGTGAGAATGACCAACAGGTTGGAGATCAAATAAAAGAGTATTTTCAGGTTTATAGTATACTTTTTTGTAGATAACGAGCTGTCATATTCTTTATTAAAGAAAAATAGGCCACATAAAACCAATATACCCAAAAATGTCAAAGAAAAGGGTAAAATGGCGCTAAAGAAGGCCTTTGGGCCAAGCCCATAATACCAGTAAATGTAAAGGTTTTGGGGATTGCCAAAGGGAGTTAAGGCAGACCCGGCATTGGCAGCCAAAGACTCAAATATGACAAGATTACCTGTATGTGGAAGTCTAAGCTTCAAGGTTATTGGAACTATGATTATAAGAGCTGCATCATTGGTAAAGATCATTGATGCAAAAAACGTAATAAGAATAAGCTTCAGAGCGACAAAAGAGTTCCCATTTAACCGAATGGCAATATTTTCCAGAAATCCAGTATCTTCCAAGCCTTTTACAGTCACAAAAAGAGAAAGAAGCAAAAATAGGATGCCAATATCTGCCTTTGAGATGTGAGGAAGGCTGTGAAGATAGACGCTTGAGGTTATAAGGCCTGCTAATGAGCCAATAAGGAGCCATTCCCTCGTCAGTAAATCAATTATTATGTTTTTCTTGCCTGTCACAATCTTGTTACATATCCCTATAGATCATAAGAATAAAGCAAAGTTCTTGACAAAAAGTGATTTGACAATAATAATTGCCAAACCTTAGCAATAACTGCCGAGGTAGCTCAGTCGGTAGAGCAGGGGACTGAAAATCCCCGTGTCGGTGGTTCGATTCCGCCCCTCGGCAATAAAAATTTTAAGGAGGCCCAAAAGGCCTCCTTTTTTGTTGAGTTAACAACCTAATAACTAATAACCATTTCATTTTGCAGGGATTTCTTCAACATTATTCATATAGGGGATAAGGGCCTTTGGAATTCTTACACTCCCATCTTCTTGCTGATAATTTTCAAGAATTGCTACAACAGTCCTTCCTACGGCTAGACCCGAACCATTAAGGGTATGCACAAAGCGTGTCTTTTTCTGGCCACTTGGACGATAGCGGATATTTGCCCGTCTTGCCTGGAAATCTTCGAAGTTGGAACAAGAAGAGATCTCACAAAACCGATTTTGCCCAGGTAGCCATACCTCAATATCGTATGTTTTGGCAGCGCTGAATCCAAGATCTCCTGTACACAACGCTACTACACGGTAGGGGATCTCAAGAAGTTGGAGCACCTCTTCTGCATCCATCAAAAGTGCCTCAAGTTCATCATAAGATGTCTCTGGACGAACAAACTTTACAAGCTCAACCTTGTTGAACTGGTGCTGCCTAATTATCCCCTTTACGTCCCTACCGTAGGATCCAGCCTCTGAACGAAAGCAAGGGGTATAGGCAGCATAATACTTTGGCAGCTCCTCTTCTTGAAGAATTTCATCACGATGTAGATTGGTTACAGGCACTTCAGCAGTTGGAATAAGATAATAATCCTTGAAGTTGAGTTTGAACAAATCTTCCTCAAATTTAGGCAATTGGCCTGTACCAAAAAGAGAAGCGCTGTTGACTATCACTGGAGGCATTACCTCCATATAGCCATGCTTCTCTCTGTGAAGATCCAACATAAAATTTATAAGAGCCCTTTCCAGCATGGCGCCAAGACCCATGTAAACCACAAAGCGAGACCCTGTAATCTTGGCGGCCCGTTTAAAATCCAAGATGCCTGTCTTTTCGCCGATATCCCAGTGTGGTATGGGCTCAAAGGAAAACTCAGGTATATCTCCCCATCTCTTTACAACAACATTGTCTTCATCGCTCTTGCCAACTGGAACCGAATCATGGGGAATGTTTGGAATTGAGAGCATAATCTTTTTTATTTCTTCCTGGATTGCATCTAGCTCTTTATCAAGCTCTTTTATATCTTCGCCTACCTGCTTCATCTCAGCAATGAGGCTGGAGGCGTCTCCCCCTTCCTTTTTTATCTTACCTATCTGCTGCGAGACAGTATTGCGCCTGTTACGAAGCTCTTCTATCTTCTGAATCAACTCTCTTCGTTTCTCATCAAGTTCCAAGAATCTATCCAGAGAAACTTGGCTACCTCTTAGTTCCAAGGCGTTTTTCACACGATCTAGATGCTCTCGTACAAATTTCAAGTCAAGCATTTATTAGACTCCTTTAAAGTTTATGAACTGTCTGTCCTGCTAGAAGAAACCTCTCTTTGATTGCCGCCCTTGCAAGATTGGCAAGGGTAAAGACACTGTACTCCTGAAGAAGATGCATCCAACCGCCTATGTATGCCACATCCCTATATTGTGATGCAAGATTCAAAAGACGACTGGCAAT
>JAMOUE010000307.1 GCA_027068235.1 Deltaproteobacteria bacterium
GATTGCGCTGCTCATGAAATATAACGCATTTTCCTTTGAAGTTTCCAATTTGGGCCATTTGGAAATGGTGCAATATGCATTTTCATCCCTTGGCAGAAGAAACAGGAGAAAGCAGCCAATAAAGCTCTATTCATCCTATCAACTAAACCCTCTAAACTCATGCGCATTGAGGCTGCTCTTTGAACAAGGCATAAAAGCGCCTCAATTCTCCATTGAAACAGACTTGGAAAATATGCAAAGGGCCTTGCAGAAGCTGCCAGACAAATTTGTTTCTTTCACGGCTTTCGGTTTCGTGCCCCTTTTTACTTCACGTATGGAGTCGTCCAGCCTTAAGCCCAATACAAAAGTGGTGAGTCCAAAGGGCGAAGTCACTCTTTGGCAAAGGCAGAGATTTGGCGGCCAGCTGATTTCACCGCTGCCCTATAATGCCTTGAATCAGAAAAACAGACTATATGAAAGCGGTCTGAAGGCCTTGATTATTGATCTATCCCATGCGTGCCGGGAAACAGGTGGTATAAAAGAATTTGCAAGGCGTTTTACAAATAACCGGTTCTTGCCAAGGGGAAGGGATTTTAATTTGTTGAAGGGCCTGTCTTGAGGCGTTAAGGGTTACATTTGATAAAAAGGCCTGAATCCCATTTGCCATCTAACCTGACAGGCTTATGGGAAGTTGCCACTTTATCAATCAACTTACTTAAGGGTATTTCTAAACTGATCCTCCCTTGTAATTCTAAAGAATAAGATAAGACATTATAAGCATATCTAAGGAGCGATATATTATGGCACTACAAAATCAAAACAATAATTCAAAAGGCATTATTTTAGTTACTGGAGGCAGTAGAGGTATTGGAGCTGCTACTTGCAGGCGATTAGCTAGAGATGGCTTTGATATATGGCTGAACTTTCACTCTAATACCGAAAAAGCCCTTGAGGTCAAAAAAGAAATAGAAAATCTTGGCCAAAAATGCAAGCTCCTTCAATTTGACTGCTCAAATTTTAATGAATCCCAAAATATACTCGAACCACTGTTGGAAGAATCTGTTCCCTATGGGGTGGTTCATAATGCAGGCATTACTAGAGATGGCATTTTTGCAATGATGCCTCAACATGAATGGCAAAAGGTAATAGAAACCAGCTTAGGGGGTTTTTTTAATGTATTACAACCGGTTATAAAGCCCATGATGCGTGCAAGAAAGGGAAGAGTGGTAATTATCAGCTCAGTATCTGGACAAGCTGGACAAGCTGGACAGGTCAATTATTCTGCTGCAAAAGCTGGCTTAATAGGTGCAGTAAAAGCCCTTGCCAAAGAAGTTGCCAAAAGAAATGTTCTTGTAAACGGCGTTGCCCCCGGACTAATAGATACAGACATGACCAAAGATATTCCTCTTGAGCATGTGCTGCCTCTCATACCCTTAGGAAGACAGGGAACAGCTGATGATGTAGCAGGAGCTGTATCTTTTCTAATGGGAGAAGATTCAAAATATATTACTGGCCAAATAATTAATGTAAATGGAGGGCTTTATATGTAAAACACTTAATAAATTATTCGCCTGTTCCTGATTTTCCACTGCTAGTTATAAAGTAAAAGGAGAGTCATTTTTTAGTGACAATAGTTTTAAACCTTTCAAAAAAGAGTTCTGTTACAACCCGCCTAAATATGCTAGAAAAAGCTAGGAGGTTACTATGCTTTTTCTGGTGGCTCGGGCTTGTCCTAACTGTGGTGGAACTATCAGCGACGAAAGGTTGGCCAAAGGGCTGCCATGTCTTAAATGCCTTCC
>JAMOUE010000308.1 GCA_027068235.1 Deltaproteobacteria bacterium
GCTGACTTACTGGGAGCCAATCTCCAAGGGGCTAGTTTAAGGGATGCCAATCTCCAAGGGGCTTACTTAATGTTTGTCAATCTCCAAGGAGCTGGGTTAAGGGGAGCCAATCTGCAAGGGGCTGACTTACTGGGAGCCAATCTCCAAGGGGCTGACTTATGGAAGGCCAATCTGCAAGGGGCTGACTTATGGAAGGCCAATCTGCAAGGGGCTGCCTTACTGGTAGCCAATCTGCAAGGGGCTGCCTTACTGGTAGCCAATCTGCAAGGGGCTGACTTACTGGGAGCCAGTCTCCAGGGGGCTAGCTTATGGTATGCCAGTCTCCAGGGGGCTAGCTTAAGTGATGCCAACCTCCAAGGTGCTAACTTAGGGTATGCCAACCTCCAAGGGGCTGACTTATGGCATGCCAATCTCCAAGGGGCTAGTTTAAGGGATGCCAATCTCCAAGGGGCTAGTTTAAGGGATGCCAACTTAAATGGGGTTTCCTCTGTTAAAGATTATAGAAAAGTTTTTATTGATTTGATCGGCCATCAAGCTAATTTTGATGGATTAAGTCAAAAGAAATTTTCTAAAAATGATTTTCTAAAAATTGAGGCTCTTATTAAACGTTACCCCGTGTTATATAGATTTCGTGAATGGCCTGCAATAGAAACCAGACTCAACCTTCTTAAACAAGCTATAGGAAAAACTTCCAGAGAATGGCTCAATATGCAAAAAGGGAAGTATTCTGCTGGGGTGCTGACATGGGAAGAGGCGTGTAAAATTCAGAGGGAGGTTACCTATCCTGAAGCACGCAAGAATATGGGGCTAGATAAGATCAACTGGGAGGAAAAGTGCGCCAATTTTGAAAGCAAAGATTCTCCTTAGTAAATTACCAGCTCAGCTTTTAGCGACAAACTTATCATATCTTGACAAGTTCATATCATCTCTTTATAACTGGCTGCCTTTGTATAATATGTGTATAATAATTGCACATAAGCCTGAATATTCAAAATCAAGAAAAAGGAAACAATACAATGGAAGCAAACAACTGCACTCTATTTCATACTGGCCTTAAGGGCGCTGAGGACTATTTTGGCCAAATGGCTGAAAAACATGGGGTAAACGAGGTGGTCTATTCCTATGAAGGTCATACTCCTTACCGTGCTAAAAATGTAAAGGTGCTTACTGATGAGGAGCTTAAACGTGGCGATATCAGCATGGAGATTGTCTCCAAAATGCTGAATCGTAAATTTTATGAAGCAGACAAGATCCGCAAGGTATTACAGCTCATCTTTCATATGGTAAACAATGGCCATCAGGTCTTTGTGATAGGCACTATTTTGGATGATGACAGGGTAAAAGGTGGAACTGGCTGGGCTGTAGAGCTTGCAAAGCTTTTCAATAGGCCTGTGCATGTCTTTGATCAGGCAAAAAATAAATGGTTTACTTGGGAAAAGGGCGCTTGGCAGGAAGAAAAACAGCCTAAAATTGAGTATGATACCTTTGTAGGCTCTGGCACCCGTTATTTAGAGGAATCAGGCAAAAAGGCCATTGAAGAGCTGTTTAAGGCTTCGTTTTAAGGTAAATCCATGAAAATAGTTGACTTAAATGAGACCAATGTCTTTCAAGGCGATATAAAAAAGTTCTGGCTGCATGATTCACCCTATTTTAGGATTATCAATTTTAATATTCAAGCGGGAAAGACCTTTCCTGTGCACTCCCATAATGTTGAAGGCCAGCTTAGCATCCTTGTCCTTGAGGGTGAAGGCGAGTTTCTGGGTGAAGGGGAAAAGGCT
>JAMOUE010000309.1 GCA_027068235.1 Deltaproteobacteria bacterium
ACCCTTCTGGGCCAATACCCTGGTTATGGCTGCTGTAAGCGTCGTCTTACCATGGTCAATGTGACCTATAGTCCCTACGTTTACATGCGGTTTCTTACGCTCAAATTTCTCCTTGCTCATGACCTATATCCTCCACAAATCTTTGTTAAAACACCAAAGCCCTACCAGCGGTAATGTGCAAAGGCCTTGTTTGCCTCTGCCATCCTGTGGGTATCCTCCCTCTTTTTGAAGGCTCCGCCTCTCTTGTTGAATGCATCTATAAGCTCACCTGCAAGGCGTTGGGCCATACTGCGCTCACCCCTTGACTTGGCATACCCTACCAGCCACCTGATTGCCAAGGCACGGCGCCTCTCTGGCCTAACCTCAACCGGAACCTGGTAAGTTGCACCGCCAACCCTTCTGGAGCGAACCTCTACAATGGGTTTCACATTCTCCATGGCCTGCTCAAACACCTTTACAGGGTTCTCCTTCGTACGGGACTCAACTATATCCATGGCCTCGTAGAAAATCCTTCTGGCCAGATTCTTTTTCCCCTTGACCATGAGTCCATTGATAAATTTAGAAACCAGAACACTCTTATACTTAGGATCTGGCTGTATTTTTCTCTTTGGAACTTCTCTTCTGCGTGGCATAATCTCTTACCTAACCTTTGCTACTTGGGCCTTTTTGTTCCGTATTTAGACCTCGCCTTCCGACGGTCTTCAACTCCCAACGCATCCAGCGTGCCCCTTATAATATGGTAACGTACACCTGGCAAATCCTTTACACGCCCACCTCTAATCAACACCACTGAATGCTCCTGAAGGTTATGTCCTATACCTGGGATATAGGATGTCACCTCAATTCCATTTGTAAGCCTGACACGGGCCACCTTTCGTAGGGCCGAGTTTGGCTTTTTAGGTGTCGTTGTATAAACACGGGTACAAACGCCGCGTTTCTGCGGGCAAGATTCAAGGGCTGGTGCCTTAGTCTTCTTCTTGATCTTTTGCCTGCCCTTACGGACCAACTGGTTTATTGTAGGCATACGTCTTCAAACTCCTAATAATTTTATTGCCTTATAAAAAACGCAAAAAAAGCCTTAACCACATCTATCGCCCTTATGGACTTGTGGATGTGGGGCTCAAAGGTAAGGTTCGCTTTTATTAATTGCTAAGTTTTGTATTGTCAAGACCTAAAAAGCCATTTATATGCTGGTTTCGCCAAGTAAAGCAAAAACTTCCACAAAAAGAAAGGACGTATGTATGTCATCAAAATACTATCTAGCTGTAGATATTGGAAATACTCACTCTGTTATCGGGCTTTTGAAGGATAACGAAATAATCCGGTCCTGGCGGATAAGTACCAATAAAAATATTACTTGTCACGAACTTGCTCCAATTATTGCCTTTTGGCTCCATCCTTTTGATCTCGACCTTAACAACCTGAGTGGCACAATAATTTCTAGCGTAGTTCCTCCTGTTAACCAAGTATGGTTAGAGCTTGCCCAAAATTATTTCAAATGTCCTTTTCTTGATGCCCATGATGTAGCTCTCAAGATCATTGACATACTATATCCAAGACCTCACGAAATTGGGACAGACAGACTTATCAATGCCATAGGTGCGTATCAAAGAATAAAAGGCCCTTGCATTATTGCCGACTTTGGCACGGCAACAACTTTTGATTGTGTTTCAGAAAAGGGCGAATATCTTGGAGGCTCAATTGCACCAGGCATCTACATGTCGCTAGAGGCTCTCTTTAGTGCCACCTCAAAGTTACCTCTAGTACGTTTAGACAGTAAAGCAGTATCACCAATAGGTAAAAGCACAGAAGAAGCTATAAGGTCGGGCATATTGTACGGATTTGCAGGTCTGACAGACAGGATAATAACTGAACTTGAAAAAACGTATGAACATCCCCCAACGGTTATAGCCACAGGAGGACTTGCCCCAAACATATTTTCTTTGTCACAAAAACTTCAATGCATGATGCCAGACATAACCATGGAAGGCCTAAGTATTTGTATTCAGACCGCTTTATGAAAAGCATATGTATATCTTTCTTGAAAGCTTTATGCTAAATCAATCATGGACAACACTTTATAACAGTGTTCCATTAGGGCTTCTTGTTCAATACGGGCTGATAGATATTCTAAATTTATCAAAAGGCCATCAATCTCTCCTGTAATACAATATTCGGTATGAGGTATAAGCACGGTGACGTTGTTCAAACCTTTATATTGGAGGGCCCTCAACAATGTCCTTTGCCCCTCAATTGCTCTATGCACATCCATGCCAGAAATAGTCAACACCAGGCACCACAGTTCATTATATAATAAGGGCATCTGACCAATATCATCATCTTGTAAGAAAAAGCATTTAACTGCCTTTTCTCCTTTTTGCTCATAGAGGGTCTTCAAAAAAGTCCTAAATTTTTCAAGTTTGTCACAAAAAGGTGGCATGAGAAAGGTACCCTTTGCAAAAACAGCCCTATTAGGGCAAAACTCATGTAACTTGCCACTGGAGTCTATCAGCGGAAAATTTCTGCATGCAACTGGTCTTTGATCATATATTGAACATAATCTCGACTCAGAATATGCAGGGCAAGAAGGCTGCTCGGCTGGAATAATCCACTCTACATCAAAAAATAGATCTGTTAGCGAAACTAGGTCCTCTGCCCATAGAGGAAAGGCACCAATCAATAACTTTTGAAATAGCACGACTTCACACTCACCCATATAAGGCATGTGTTTCACATGCTCACAACACGGATTTGAACATTCAAGACATGCGCTTCTTAGACGATAAGAAAAATGACACATAATCATCACACAAACTTTTCTGAGGGTAAGATGCATATTGAACAAAGACAACATGAAAGATTCAAGGTGAATCTGGAGGTAACCTTCAGTTCAGGTTCTTTCGTCTGTTCTACCCCTATACTAAACATCAGTATGGGAGGCCTTTGTATAGAATGTGGGAAAGCAATTCCCAAAGATCAAAGTCTAACCATATTAGTACCCACTCGGCCCCCAGTAAGGGTACAAGGTAAGGTGGCTTGGAGTGTCAAAAAAGGATTAAATTACCTCCTTGGAATAAAGTTTGATCCGCTGACAGAGGAACAAAAAAGGGCCATACTCGAATTAATCAGGGGGTTATTTTGGGAAAATAAATCCTGGTAAGACGAATAAGAATCTCACACATTAAAAAAATAAGCTGCGGTATTTATACATTCACACAAGCCCTTTCTTTACCATGCCGTTTTTGTAGTAATTTGTATCCTTAGCCTCAGGACTGTGCCCCTATAACCTATTTTGCTTTTTTGGAAAATTTCTAGCAAAGTATGTCCATAACTTCAATGGAAGTTACTACAAGTCTAGTTCAATGAGGAGCAATATGTTGTTTACACTTAATAAAAATGATATCCTTTGGCCGATGGTCCATCTTAATAAACAAAACAAAAAATAGGAAAATAGGGAATTACACATGACTCTTGATGATCTAAAAACAGGCCAAAAGGGAACGGTATTAAGAATAAATGCCACGGGC
Source organism: Deltaproteobacteria bacterium (assembly GCA_027068235.1). Taxonomy (GTDB): domain Bacteria; phylum Desulfobacterota; class Dissulfuribacteria; order Dissulfuribacterales; family QOAL01; genus JAADCZ01. The sequence goes on from JAMOUE010000309.1 coordinate 3,528, forward strand.
CCCTTTAAAAAACGCCTTTTGGAAATGGGTTTTGTTGCCGGAGCAGAGGTAGAGGTAATAAAATATGCTCCATTAAAAGATCCTGTGGAATATCTGGTTAAAGGATATCACGTAAGTCTTAGACATGAGGAAGCCTCTACCATTGAAGTTGAACCTCTGCAATAACTCTACAACTCTAATTTACAACTATATTTTTAGTCACCTTGTTCTACCGTATCCTTAATTATCTCCTTAACATTTTCTATTGTATAAAGAATATCATGGACTGTAGTCGTAGGATGATCTTCACAGAATGCATCTATAGTTTCTAGGAGTTTATCAGTCAGCAATTCAAATTCATCAATAGTTAACGTACTGGCTGGTTCTGCATTTATTAGTTTATCAAGGTCAATACCATGATAAAGCAATAATTCCTCCTTTATCTTCTCAAGCCTGCGTGGCCCACGCTTCGAGGCCCCTGCTACCTTTTTGAACGGAAGAAGTTTTCCCATTTATAAGTATTTCTCCTGACCTTAAGAAGTGATTACAATTTTATTTTACATCAGTTACTTTCCATAAAGCAAGCAAAGAAAGTAGTATACCATAATAATTGCCATCAGCGATAATTATGGTTACTGCCAATGCGTACAGATGCTTGGCTAGAGGATTAGAGCAACTTGTAATGTGCCTTTTTGAAAGCCGAGCCTAAATTGATGGTCTTTGATCTCATAAAAATTTGCTTATGGCGAAAAATGAAAATCTAAGAAAATTTATTTTTTACTTTGATTCTTGCAACAAGACGCTTAAACTTCCTCTATGGCCTTATCAAGCAAAATAACTAAGCGCCGCATCCACACCATAGTCTGGCTACTTTTTGCCTTTATACTGCTAATCCTTCTGTTACAAAAAACAAGGTTTAATTTTTTATTCATTGCTGCCAAAGTCTTTTGGCCACTGATACGCCTAATATCCATCATGGCTGCCACTTTGCTTCTAACTGCGATTATCGAGGCAAAGGGTTGGTCAAGAGTCGTTGCCTCCATTTCCAGGCCCATTATGAGGCTAGGCAATCTTAGTGACTGGAGTGCAACGGCTTTCACAACAGCGTTTCTTTCAGGTATTGCAGCCAATACCATGCTATGGAATGCCTATAAGGAGGGAAAAATCTCCAAAAGAGAGATGTTTATCTCTGCTCTTTTGAATGTAGGACTCCCTTCCTACTTTCTCCATCTTCCAGTAACGTTAGCCATAATCGTACCTCTTGCTCAAGAAGCAGGAATGATATACATGCTAATAACCTTCACGGCTGCTGTAATAAGGACAATAGCAGTTATAATCGCAGGCAGATTCCTTCTAAAAAGACCGAACAACCAAAGTAGCGATACATCAGAAATCGAATCTACAAAAAGTCCTAAAAACGTGGCAGAACTTTTCAAAAAATATATCACACAAAGGCTCTCCTCCATTGTTCTATACACGGTCCCAATATATATGTTGGTTGTACTTCTTAGATTATATGGTTTTTTTGAGGCCCTCCAACAGGCTACTGCCCATTTTTTACAGACCCAAGCAGTACCAGTTGAAGGCATTTCTGTAGTGGTTTTCAGCATTGTGGCTGAATTTTCTGCTGGAGCTGCAGCTGCCGGAGCAATGCTAAATGAAGGGGTACTGAGTGTAAAGGAAACTGTAATAGCTCTTGTACTGGGAAATATAATCGCTACCCCTATAAGGGCGCTTAGACACCAGTTGCCAAGGTATTTAGGAATCTATACACCTGGAACAGGATTAGCCCTTCTTCTTGCAGGCCAAGCCCTAAGAGTAATAAGTGTACTCATAGCAACGGCCTTATTTCTCATCTTTTATTAAGTAAACTCATCTAGTTCAGGGAGAAAAAGATGGTGGAGCAAAAACAGACCTTTTTTACCTTTTTTAATGTTATATTTTTGATAGGAATACTAACAATGTTGTCTATCCTCACTCCCCTAAATGCCTGGTCGTCTGTTGACATGACCTTGAAAATAACAGTTGATACAGTCAAAAGAGAAGTAAGCGGAGAAGCAATTACTAGCTCTAGCCTTTTAAATGCCCATCAGATTCGTGTAAATTCCCTGGATATATTGAAGTTGGAAACCATCAACGGACAAGCAATACCGTTTTCCATTAAAAATGGAGTAATCTCCCCTAAAGAAAACGACTATCACCCTACAGAAAAGGTAAAAATCCTTTTTAGAAAAAAGATACCCATCAGCCAACAGGGGACTAATAAAGACTTTATCACTCCTGACTACGTTCTCCTAACAGGGATATGGTGTCCTCGTTTGGAGAATATAGCCACCTATCGCTTGATAGTAGAGATCGACAGAGACCTTGTTGCAGTATCGGAAGCTGATGAAATCAAGGAAATCAAGAATGAAAACACATCAAACAAAAAGAGATATACTTTTATCTTTGACCATCCACGGCAATCAATCACATTGGCGGCAGCACGTTTTTTTGTAGAAGAATATGATACAAACGATGATACAAACATTGCCATTTATTTGCTTAAAAAGCGCCCTCAACTAGCTAAGCAGATTTCTCACTCTTTGAAAGTCAATTTGGAAAAATACCAAAAGCTCATCGCTCCATATCCATTCAAACGATTTCAGGTGATTGAAACGCCAGCCCCCCTTGGGGTAACTGTTCCAACCATTACACTTATTGGCACCCAGATAATTGAAAAACCGTTCTTGGTGAAGACGTCCATTATTCACGAACTTGTACATTCATGGTTTGGAAATTCAGTTTTTGTGGACGAAACAGGTGGCAACTGGTGTGAAGGCCTTACAACTTATCTGGCTGACTATCTTCTTGCAGAACAAGATGGTAATGGAACCGTCTACCGGCATGACATATTAGCTGATTACAAAAGTTATGTTCATAACACCAAGAATTCATTTCCTCTTTCTAGATTTCGCTATAGATACGACAGGGTTTCAAAGGCCATTGGTTATGGAAAAGGGGCAATGGTATTTCACATGCTAAGAAAACTTATAGGTGATGAGGCCTTTTTCCATGCCATAACCACATTAACTAAAAAATACATGTTTCAACTTGCCTCTTGGAAAGACCTTGAACAGATATTTTCACAAAGTATCCATAAAGATTTGAATTATTTTTTCAATGATTGGCTTGAAAGAAAAGACATCCCAAACCTCAAAATCACAAATTGCACCTATGAAAAGACCAAAGATGGTAAATACTTGACAACGGCAACCATTCACCAAGAGCTTAAACGGGCGTATAACCTACGGATTCCAATACAGATTATAACAGTGAATGGTAAAGCAATCCCTTTTATCTTTGAAAGCTCACACCTAAAAACACCAATACAGTTCAAGACTACTGCTCAACCCAGGCTCTTAATCGTTGATCCTGAATTTGACCTCATGAGAGATCTTACATATGAGGAGTTCCCGCCATCCTTGG